>NZ_DASXVH010000045.1:0-79347 GCF_036504375.1 Novimethylophilus sp. | reverse complement strand
CTGCATTTCGTAGCAACTTCGATGCAGGCGAGGCCGCCTGCGCTACGATGCATAAGGGGAGAAACAATGACAGACCAACAAGTACAAATCGCCATCGTCATGGGGTCGGACAGCGATTGGCCGGTGATGCAGGCGGCAGCGGCGATCCTGGACGATTTCGGTGTGGCATACGAAGCCTGCGTCGTTTCTGCGCACCGTACGCCGGATTTAATGTTCGAGTTCGCCGAGCAGGCAGCCGGGCGCGGCCTGCGCGCCATCATCGCCGGTGCCGGTGGCGCCGCACACCTGCCGGGCATGATTGCGGCCAAGACCACGGTGCCGGTGCTGGGCGTGCCGGTGCCTTCCAAACATCTGCAAGGACAGGATTCATTGCTCTCTATCGTGCAGATGCCCAGGGGTATTCCCGTCGCCACCTTTGCGATCGGAGAAGCCGGCGCGGCCAATGCCGGCCTGTTTGCAGTGGCGCAGCTGGCGACGACCGATGCCGCGCTCGCAGAAAAGCTCGTTGCATTCCGTCAGGCGCAAACCGAAAAAGTGCTGGGAATGACGCTACGGAGGGATGCATGATTCTGCCTCCCGCAACCTTGGGCATGCTGGGCGGCGGCCAGCTGGGCCGCTTCTTCGTCATCGCCGCGCATGAAATGGGCTATAAAGTCGTGGTGCTGGATCCAGACCGCAACAGCCCTGCCGGCAAGATTGCCGAGGTTCACCTGTGCGCAGCTTATGACGACAAGGCCGCACTGGATGAAATGGCGCGCAGTTGTGCCGCAGTGACGACCGAGTTCGAGAACGTGCCGGCGGCGACGCTGGAATACTTAAGCAAATCTTGCCAGGTGCATCCGTCGGCATCTGCCGTGGCGATTGCCCAGAACCGGATTTCGGAAAAGAATTTCCTGCGCGACCACGGTTTTCCGCATGCGCCATATGCGGTGATCCGCAGTGCGGAGGATGTCCCGGCAGCCAACAGCGGCCTCTATCCCGGCATACTCAAGGTCAGCCGCTTCGGCTACGACGGCAAGGGGCAGGCGCGCGTCGCCTCCCCGGAGGAAGCCAGGGAGGCCTTCCTCACTTTCAACGGCGAGGCTTGCGTGCTGGAAATGCGGCTCAAGCTGGATTATGAAGTCTCGGTGGTGCTGGCGCGCGATGCGGCGGGCAATACCAAAGCCTTCCCCACCGCCGAGAACGCCCATCGCAACGGCATTCTGGACGTCAGCATCGTGCCGGCGCGCGGCTCGGCCGAAGTGCGCGAAACGGCCCAGGCTTTTGCGCGGGGCGTCGCCGAAAAGCTGGGCTATGTCGGTGTGCTGGGGGTGGAGTTCTTCGTTTGCAACGACAGTCTGTACGTCAACGAAATGGCGCCGCGTCCGCACAATTCCGGGCATTACACCATCGATGCCTGCGTCACCGGCCAGTTCGAGCAGCAGGTGCGGGCTTTGTGCGGCTTGCCGCTAGGCGACCCGCACCAGCATAGCGCGGCGGTGATGGTCAACCTGCTGGGCGATGTGTGGCCGGAGGGCGGCGAGCCGGCGTGGGCCATCCTGTTCGCGCAAACCGATCTCAAGCTGCACCTGTACGGCAAGCATGAGGCCAGGGCGGGGCGCAAGATGGGGCATTTCACCGTGATCGGCGAGGATGTTCGCGACGTGCTTGCGGCCGCGATGGATATCCGCAAGCGCATCGGCATCGAAGACCATTAAACAACAAGGCCGGCGGGTTCCCCGGCCGGCCTTGTCGATACGGCAAGAACGCTACGACTTAGGCCATTGCCTTGATTGCCGCAGACAGGCGGCTCTTGTGGCGAGCAGCCTTGTTCTTGTGGACGATGTTCTTGTCCGCAATGCGGTCGATCACGCTTTCCGATTCCTTGAAAACGGTTTGTGCAGCGGCCTTGTCGCCAGCCAGAACTGCTTTTGCCACTTTCTTGATTGCGGTGCGCAGTTCGGAACGCAAGCTCGCATTGTGGCCGCGTTGCTTTACTGCCTGACGAGCACGCTTTCTTGCCTGTGCGCTGTTAGCCATTGAAACTCCTGAAGGGTAAGCAATTTTGAAACGCGCAATCATACAGAGTCGCGGCGTCTTTTGCAAGGTCAAGCGCGGCGGCTGCATGGTAATATTAGCGCTTCAAAAATCTCACCAATTACTGCATGAATCTGCTTAAAGCCCTTGCCGCCGTCGGCAGCATGACGCTGATGTCGCGCATCCTCGGCTTTGTGCGCGATACGCTGGTCGCCCGCATTTTCGGCGCCGGCATTTACACCGACGCGTTTTTCATCGCGTTCAAGATTCCCAACCTGCTGCGGCGCTTATTTGCGGAAGGCGCATTCTCGCAGGCATTCGTGCCGGTACTGGCGGAATACAAGAATCAGCGCGGGCATGACGCCACCAAGATTCTGGTCGACCACGTCGCCACGCTGCTATTTCTGGTGCTGGTTGCGGTCACGCTGCTGGGCATCGTGGCGGCACCGGCGGTGGTTTACCTGAGCGCACCGGGCTTTGTGGCCGACTCGGGCAAGTTCACGATGACGGTGGACATGCTGCGGGTGATTTTTCCTTATATCCTGCTCATCTCGCTGGTCTCGCTGGCGGGGGGCATACTCAACACTTACAGCCGGTTTTCGGTCCCGGCATTCACCCCGGTGCTGCTCAATCTGTCTTTCATCATCGGCGCGCTATTTTTCGCCAAGTATTTTAATCCGCCCATCATGGTGCTGGCGTGGGCCGTCGTGGTCGGCGGCGTGCTGCAGTTGGCCTTCCAGTTGCCCTACCTGAAAAAGATCGACCTCATCCCCAAGTTCAGCTTCAATAGCCAGGATCCTGGCGTATGGCGCATTCTGCGGCTGATGGGGCCGGCGGTGTTCGGCGTTTCCATCGCCCAGATCTCGCTGCTGATCAACACCATTTTCGCCTCTTTTCTGGCAACCGGCAGCGTGTCCTGGCTGTACTATGCCGATCGCCTGATGGAGTTTCCCACCGGCATGCTGGGCGTGGCGCTGGGGACGATATTGCTGCCTAGCCTTTCCAAGAGCTATGCCGATAAAGCGGATGGTGAGTATTCGCTACTGATGGACTGGGGGCTGCGCCTGACTTTCCTGTTGGCGTTGCCTTCTGCGGTGGCGCTGGCGGTGCTGGCGGTGCCGCTGGTATGCGCGCTGTTCCATTACGGCGCGTTCACCCAGCATGACGTGTGGATGACGCGCGAGGCGTTGATGGCCTACAGCCTGGGCTTGCTCGGGCTGATCCTGGTCAAGGTGCTGGCGCCCGGCTTCTATGCCAGACAGAACATCAAGACGCCGGTCAAAATCGCCATTTTTACCTTGGTTGCAACCCAGTTGATGAACCTGGCCTTCATCTGGAAATTGCACCATGCCGGACTGGCGCTGGCGATCGGGCTCGGGGCCTGCCTGAACGCGGCCTTGCTGTATTACAACCTGCGGCTCGCCGGTATTTACCGGCCGCGTCCCGGCTGGTTGATATTCATGCTCAAGCTTGGCGCCGCGCTGGTTGCCATGGCGCTGGTATTGTCATGGCTGGCTGGCAATAATGAAGCGTGGCTCAATTTCGGCACGCGTGAAAAATTGCTGCGTTTGATCATGCTGGTCGTGGCCGGGGCGGGCGCCTACTTCGCATCGCTATGGATGCTGGGCTTCCGTATCAAGGATTTTATGAAGCGCACGGTAACGTAATGCAGATTTTCCGACATTTTCCTCAGCATGCCGAGATCCCGACTGCACTGGCGATCGGCAACTTCGATGGCGTGCATATCGGCCACCGGGCCATCATGCGGCGCTTGGCCGAAGTCGCGGGAAGTACAGGCCTGGCTTGCAGCCTGCTGACCTTCGAACCGCATCCGCGCGAATTTTTTACTCCCGATCAAGCGCCTGCCCGCTTGACTTCGATGCGTGAAAAGCTGGAACTGTTTGCCGAGCATGGCGTGAAGCGCAGCTACGTGTGCCAGTTCGACGCACAGTTCGCCGCGATGAGCGCCCAGCTGTTTATCGAGCGCATATTGCGCCAGTCGTTGGATGCGCGGTTGATCCTGGTGGGCGAGGATTTCCGCTTCGGCGCCGGGCGGATGGGATCGGTGCAGCATATGCGCGATGCCGGCTGCATCGTGGAAAGCCTGCCGGAAGTGGAGATGGACGGGGCGCGGGTCTCCAGCACGCGGGTGCGCCAGGCGCTGGAGGGAGGCGACCTGCTGCAGGCGAAAAGGCTGCTGGGGCGCGATTACAGTATCAGCGGCCACATCGTCGATGGCGATAAACTGGGGCGCGTGCTGGGTTACCCCACGGCCAATGTGCAGATGCACCACGACAAACCGCCGTTGACCGGTATCTATGCGGTAAAATTGGGCGGTTTGACAGGAGGGGATTTGCCCGGTGTGGCAAGCTTGGGCGTGCGGCCAACGATGAAGCAGAACGGCAAGCCCACGCTGGAAGTCCACCTGCTCGATTTCGACGGCGACATTTACGGCCGGCACGTGCGCGTGAGTTTCCTGAAGAAGCTGCGCGATGAGGAAAAATTCCCCGATCTTGAAACGCTGAGGCGGCAAATTGCGCTGGATGAACAGGCCGCGCGTGAATACTTTTTGAACGAAGCGAAATGACCGATTACAAGAACACCCTGAATCTCCCCGATACCCCTTTCCCGATGCGCGGCGATTTGGCCAAGCGCGAACCGGCGTGGCTCAAGGCATGGCAGGAGAAAAAGCTCTACCAGAAGATTCGGGAGACGCGCAAAGGCGCGCAGAAATTCATCCTGCACGACGGCCCGCCGTATGCCAACGGCGATATCCATATCGGCCATGCGGTGAACAAAATTCTCAAGGACATCATCATCAAGTCCAAGACCTTGAGCGGTTTCGACGCGCCTTATGTGCCGGGTTGGGATTGCCACGGCCTGCCTATCGAATTGATGGTGGAAAAGCTGCACGGCAAGGACATTCCTGCCGCCAGATTCAGGGAACTCTGCCGCGAGTACGCTCAGGAACAGATCACTCGCCAGAAGGCCGATTTTATCCGCCTGGGCGTGCTGGGCGATTGGGATCATCCCTACCTGACGATGGATTTCGGGACCGAGGCCGACATCATCCGAGCCTTGGGCGAGATTTATCAAAACGGCTATCTCTATCAGGGTTCCAAGCCGGTGCACTGGTGCGTGGATTGCGGGTCGGCGCTGGCCGAAGCGGAAGTGGAGTACGAGGACAAGAACTCGCCGGCGATCGACGTCGGCTTCAAGGTGGCGGACAACGCCGCGCTGGGCAAGGTGTTCGGCGTGGAAATCAGCGGCGCCGTTTTTGCGGTCGTCTGGACCACAACGCCGTGGACGCTGCCTGCCAATCAGGCCGTCTCCGTGCACCCGGAATTCGACTACGACCTGATCCGGACCGGCAAAGGTTTGCTGATTCTGGCGCATGAACTGGCCGCAGCCACGCTGGTCCGCTATGGCGAGAGTGCGACGGTCACGTTGGCTTCATGCAAGGGCGCCGCACTGGAGCACCTGCGGTTGCAGCATCCGTTCTATGCGCGTCAGGTGCCGGTGATCTGCGGCGACCATGTCACCACCGACGCCGGTACCGGGCTGGTGCATACCGCGCCGGCGCACGGCCTGGACGACTATGCGGTGGGCATGCGCTACGACTTGCCGGCGGACAACCCGGTGGACGACAACGGCAAATTTTTCGCCAAGGTGCCGCTGGTCGGCGGCATGAGCGTGTGGGATGCCAACAAGGTCGTGATCGAGACGCTGCAAGCCGGCGGCCATTTGATGGCTTCGGCGCGGCTCAACCACAGCTACCCGCATTGCTGGCGCCACAAGACGCCGGTGATTTTCCGCGCCACGCACCAGTGGTTCATCGGTATGAACCAATCCGGAAAGGGCGGCAAAACCCTGCGCGAATCCGCCAATAAAGCGGTGGAGGATACGCAATTCTTCCCGTCCTGGGGCCGCGCGCGGCTGGAGGCGATGATCAAGAACCGCCCCGATTGGTGCGTGTCGCGCCAGCGCAACTGGGGCGTGCCCATGCCGCTGTTCGTGCACAAGGAGACTGGCGAGCCGCATCCGCGCACGCTGGAACTGCTGGAAAAAGTCGCGTTAGAGGTCGAGCAGCAGGGCATAGAAGCCTGGTTCTCGCTGGATGGCGCGGCCTTCCTGCAAGCCCAGGCACCGGAACAGGCCGAACAGTACAAGAAAGTCACCGACACGCTGGACGTCTGGTTCGATTCCGGCGCCACGCATGCGGCCGTGCTGAAGCGCCGGCCGGAATTGCAGCATCCGGCGGATCTCTACCTGGAAGGCTCGGACCAGCACCGCGGCTGGTTCCAGTCGTCGCTGCTTACCGGCTGCGCCATCGACGGCCGTGCTCCATTTGATGCCCTGCTGACGCACGGCTTCGTGGTGGACGGCTCCGGCCACAAGATGAGCAAATCCAAGGGCAACGTCATCGCGCCGCAGAAGGTCATGGACACTTACGGCGCCGATATCCTGCGGCTGTGGGTGGCGTCGACCGATTATTCCGGCGAATTGACGATTTCAGACGAAATCCTCAAGCGCGTGGTGGAGAGTTACCGCCGCATCCGCAATACCTTGCGCTTCTTGCTGGCCAATCTGGCGGATTTCGACGCCAGGAAAGACCTGTTGCCGGCTGAGCAATGGCTGGAGATCGACCGTTACGCGCTGGAGCTGACCGCCGAGCTGCAGAGCCGCATCAGGAAAAATTACGACAGCTACGAATTCCATCTGGTGGTGCAGGATCTGCATAACTTTTGTTCCGAGGAGTTGGGCGGGTTCTACCTCGATATCCTCAAGGACCGGCTGTATACCGCAGGCGCCGATTCCAGGCCGCGTCGCGCCGCCCAGAGCGTACTGTGGCATATCACGCAGGTGCTGACCCAATTGTTCGCACCGGTGTTGTCGTTTACCGCGGACGAAGTCTGGGAATTGCTGTCGGGCAACCCTGCCGACAGCGTGCTGCTGCATACCTGGTATGAATTGCCGAAGATTGATGGCGGCGCCGAACTAAGCAGCCGCTGGGGGAAATTGCGCCTGCTGCGCGCCGATGTGCTCAAGCTGCTGGAAGAGCTGCGCCAGGCAGGCAAGATCGGGTCTTCGCTGCAGGCCGAGGTCGACATCTATGCCGAAGGCGAGCTGCTGGCGCAGCTGAATATGCTGGGCGACGACCTGCGCTTTGCGTTCATCACCTCGCAAGCCCGTGTACATCAGGGTCGTCACCCCGATGCTGCAACATCGGCGCTCGAAGGCGTCGGTATCATTGCGGCGCCGAGCGCGCACGTCAAATGCGAGCGCTGCTGGCACTATCGTGTCGATGTCGGCGCCGATGCGGCGCACCCGCAGATTTGCGGGCGCTGCGTGAGCAATCTGTTTGGCCGGGGCGAGCCGCGCAGCCATGCGTAACTGGCTGGCCATCAGCGTCGTCGTGATCCTGCTGGACCAGCTGACCAAAGGCTGGGTGCAGTCGGCGTTCGCTTTCGGCGAACACCGCAGCGTGACGGCGTTTCTCGACCTGGTGCTGTTTTATAACGCCGGCGCTGCCTTCAGCTTTCTGGCCAATGCCGGCGGATGGCAGCGTATCTTTTTCAGCGTTTTCGCGCTAATCGCCTCAGGCATCATTGTTCACTTGCTGCGCAAACATCCGGGCAGGAAACTGTTTTGCCTGGCGCTAAGCCTGATCCTGGGGGGGGCACTGGGCAACCTGTGGGATCGGGTCATGCTCGGCCACGTGGTGGATTTTCTCTATTTTCACTATCATGCCTATTATTGGCCGGCCTTCAATGTGGCCGACTCGGCGATTACGCTAGGCGCGGCGCTGCTGTTGTGGGATGGCCTGAAGAAGCCAGATCGATAATTCAAGCAGCATAGGGGGAATGCATGGGACAGCTGGGACGCAGGGGATGTCTAGCAGCTGCCATGCTTTTTTGCTTCGGCGTCCTGCCCGCCTGCGTCACTACCGCGCCCAACCCGGGCAGCAAGCCGGTGCCGGAACAGAGCGACCGCAGCTCCCTGAACCAGCTGGGAAAATCCGACCTCGACCGCATGGCGGACGTGCAGATGCGGGAGAACATGCATAGCCTGCGCCTGTTGATGACCAAGCTCTACAAACGCAATCCGCGCGAACTCAAAAAGAGCACTTCGGGCACTGTCGAGGAGATGGTGGGTTGGGTATTCGAAGGCGGACACGGCTGGAAATTCAAGAACATCAACGAAGCGCAAGGTACCGACGCGATTCAGCTGGCGTTTCTGCCGGATTACCAGGGTGACCGCGTGCTGCCGCTCATCGTCGGCTTAGAGACCATGTTGGTCAAGGCGCATGGCGGAAAATCGGAATTTTATCTGACCGATAGCCTGGATCCGCAGAATATTTACAATGCCGCGCGCAATGTCGAAATCGCCGCGTGGAAGCTTTCCAATGCACGCGATGCCCAAGGCCAGCTGTATCTGCTGACCAACGAACTGCACGATAACGAACGCAATCTCAGTTTTGAGCGCGAGTTCGGCAAGATCATCGGCCGGACGGATTTATATGCAATCACGCTGGCCGAAAAATCGCAGCGCCTCATTTCGCGCGTCGCACTGAGCCTGGCGACAGCCTTGTTTCTGCCGTTCTGACTAAGACGTTAACGCGCCCTGCTTATTCTTCTCAGCGGATTTCAGCGCCACATGTTCGGGCGGGAATATCGCGCTGAATGTGCTGCCCTTACCGAACTCGCTCTGGATTTCCAGCCGCGCCTGGTGCCGGGTAAGGATGTGCTTGACAATGGATAAACCCAGCCCGGTGCCACCGGTTTCCCGCGAACGGCTGCGGTCCACGCGGTAGAAGCGTTCGGTTAAACGCGCGATATGATGTTGTTCGATACCAATGCCGGTGTCCCGCACGCTGAATACTGCCTCCTTGCCCCGCAACTGCCAGCATATGCGGATTTCGCCGCCTTCCGGCGTATAGCGTATCGCATTGTTGACCAGGTTGCCGAATGCGCTGTGCAGTTCGTCCTGGCTGCCGCGCAAATTCAGCGTGGGGTCCGCGTGCTCGATCAAAACATGATGGCGGCCTGCGCTGAGGTTTTGCGCCTCGGTCTGTACCGTATCCAGCAAAGCCGGAACATCGACTATGCTTTCTTGCGGGGGATTCTGGCTGCTTTCCAGTTGCGACAGCATCAACAGATCTTCCACCAGATTGCGCATGCGGCCGGTCTGGTCTTCCATCAGGTCGAAGTAATGGCGCAGATTGTCCGGCACTGCACCCTCGATATCCTTCAATGTCTCCAGAAAACCGCCGACCACCGTCAATGGCGTGCGCAGCTCGTGCGAAACATTGGCGATAAAATCGCGCCGCATGGTTTCGATCTTTTCCAGATGTGTAATGTCACGGCAGATCAGTAGTTTCTGATTTTCGCCGAATGGCACCAGTTGCAGTTCCAGCGAAACATCAGGATTGCGTGCCGATTTGAGCAGCAGCGGCTCGGTGTAATTGCGCGCATTTAAATAAGCGATGAATTCGGTCTGGCGTACCAGATAGCTGATCGGCTTGCCGGCATCCTGGTCCAGACGCAGGCCCAGTTGGCGGCCGGCACTGGGGTTGCACCATTCGATCTGGTCTGTTTCATTCAATACCACGACCCCGTCGGGAAGCGCACCAGCAGCTTGCTGCAAGCGTTCCAGTGCGGATATCAGACGGGTTTCGCTGCGCGAATGGCGCCGCAGCTCCTGATACAGGTTGGCGAAGATGTCATCCCAGATGCCGTTGCCCTCGGGGATGGCATGCAGATCGGGTTTTTTTAGCCAGCCCGCCAGCTTGCGCAGGTTGAACAGGTGCAATGCGAGCAATGCGCACAAAGACAGGCAGAAGACTAGCAGCGCGGTGCCGCTGCCTGCTACCGGCCAGAGGACGAGGCAGAATAGAATTGCCGGCAAAAGCGGCCAGGTTGTGCGCCACCAGAAATCTTGCACGTGGAAAACCGTTGATGTAGGGATCGGTATTATCGGCTAGTGGGCGGAAAATCGGTAGCCTACGCCGCGCACGGTCTGGATCATTTCTTCATGCTTGCTTGCTTCAAGCGCCTTGCGCAAGCGCCGGATATGCACATCCACAGTACGATCCTCCACATACACACGATCCCCCCAGACCTTGTCCAATACGTGCGCGCGCGAATGCACGCGCTCGGGGTTGGACATCAGGAAGTGCAGCAGGCGGAATTCGGTGGGTCCAAGGTCGATCAGAGTGCCGTTTCCAGTGACGCGATGGGTGATCGGATCTACCCGCAGGCCGCCGATTTCTATCGGGTCATCCGTCATCTGCGGTGCGCGCCGCCGCAGTACGGCCTTGACGCGAGCAAGCAGTTCGCGCGGGCTGAACGGCTTGGTGACGTAGTCGTCGGCACCCACTTCCAGTCCGCGTACCTTGTCGGCTTCCTCGCTTTTTGCGGTTAGCATGATAATGGGGATGGTCTTGGTGTAATCGTCGTTCTTGAGCCGGCGGGCGAACTCGATGCCGCTCATGCCGGGCAGCATCCAGTCGAGGATGATGAGGTCGGGCAGCGTTTCGCGCATCAGCAATTGCGCCTGCTCCACGCTCATCGCGCGCAAAGGGTTATGGCCGCCCTGCTGCAGGTTGAGCGTCAGTAATTCCTGAATCGCCGGTTCGTCTTCTACTACCAGAATATTGGCGGGCATGTTGTTTTCCTTACGAAGAATTCCGCGTACTTTATGACGCTAATATGACATATTCATGACGGTGGCGGAATGATTGCTATCTGCCGACTTTTGTAAGACTATTCATCATGTTTTTCATTGCAGGAGCGGCGGGTCGATCGCAGTCTTTAATCAACAAAAAATATTCGGGAGAGAACATGTCGGGATTTTTTTCTAAGGAGAGAATTACTGCCGGTAATGGGTACAACCGCTGGCTGATACCACCGGCGGCATTGGCCGTGCATTTATGTATCGGGCAAGCGTATGCCTTCAGCGTATTCAATGAGCCATTGACGCGTATTCTCGGCATAACGCAATCGCTCCCGGAAGACTGGAAACTGACCTCGCTGGGCTGGATTTACAGCCTGGCCATTGTCTTTCTCGGTTTGTCCGCGGCGTTCGGCGGCAAATGGCTGGAACAAGTCGGTCCCCGCCGCACCATGTTCACCGCTGCCTGCTGCTTCGGCGGCGGCTTCATACTCTCTGCAATCGGAGTGAAACTCCATCAGATATGGCTGCTTTACCTGGGCTATGGCGTGCTGGGCGGCTGTGGCCTTGGTTTGGGGTATGTCTCGCCGGTGTCGACGCTGCTCAAGTGGTTTCCGGACCGGCGCGGCATGGCGACCGGCATGGCTATCATGGGTTTCGGGGGCGGAGCGATGATAGGCGCGCCATTGGGGGTGACCCTGATGAAGCATTTCCACAGCGATGCCACTGTCGGCGTGGCTGAAACATTTCTGGTAATGGGGACTGTTTATTTTATTTCCATGGTCATCGGCTCGCTCGCTATCCGGATCCCGCCCCCTGATTGGAAGCCGGCTGGATGGACCCCCCCGATCGAAGCGAAAAAAATGGTCACCAGGCGCCACGTACATATCGACGAAGCGTTGAAAACCCCGCAGTTTTACCTGCTATGGTTGATCCTGTGCCTTAACGTTACTGCCGGCATCGGCATACTGGGCCAGGCTTCTGTGATGATCCAGGAGATGTTCAAGGGCGGAATTTCGCCCGAGGCCGCCGCAGGTTTTGTCGGCCTGCTCAGCCTGTTCAATATGGGCGGGCGTTTTATCTGGTCTTCCGCTTCGGATTACCTGGGCCGCAAGAATACTTATTTCCTGTTCTTCGCGCTTGGTACTTTCCTTTATTCCATGCTGCCCACCTTTAGCGGAGAGGGCAATATCGTCATGTTCATCGGTGCGGCCGCCGTTATTCTCAGCATGTATGGCGGCGGATTTTCCACCATTCCGGCTTATCTGGCCGATATTTTCGGCACCAAATATGTTGGGGGTATCCATGGCAGGTTGCTGACAGCCTGGTCCACGGCGGGAGTGCTGGGACCGGTATTGGTCAACTATCTGCGCGAATACCAAATCGAGCATGGCGTCGCCAAGGCTGACGCCTATACTTTTACGCTGTATATCATGGCCTGTCTGCTGAGCGTTGGGTTCGTCTGCAATCTGCTGATGAAGGAAGTGCATGAAAAACACTATATGAAACACGACGAAGTCGACGACCCGTTGCAAGGATGAAAGGAGTGAACATGATAAAAAGCGAACAACCTCAATCGGAAAGCCACGCGGTGCTGCTTGTGCTGTTCTGGGCCTATGTCCTGATTCCATTGGGATGGGGGGTGTTCCAGACATTAAAGAAAGCATTGGCGCTGTTTCATTAGCGGGATCGTGCGGCTGCGCAGGTGAGCAAGCAAGGTATTTTGTGCAGCCGCTCCCGCTAGCCCGCTGGAGCATAACGATAGAACATTGAAGCTTTGGGGGTAATACCGGGTGCACCATTCATATGGTATGCTAATCGGTTTTAATAAAACAAACCCAGAGCAGGTTCGGCAATATAAAGATATTGCCATATTAAAATCCCCTATAAAGCGACGTTGCTGTGTTCGGCTTAAAACGGCTGTCAATATGCTGATGAAAACTGATTATGAATGAGAACTCCGACACGTCGTCCGGCTTATCCAGGCGAACCTTTGCCACATTGCGGGCTTTTACACTGATCACAGGGTTCCTGTTCCTGACAGAACTGGCGATCATGTTCTTGCTGGATGTTCTTGGAATCAGTCAGAGATTCTCCAGCGGCTATATTATGAACAATCTGCTGGATGCCACCACCTTGGTCGTGACAAGTGCTCCATTTATCTGGTGGATTTTGCGTCAACATGGGAGAGCGCTGGATGGAAAGGAGAGCGCCGAGCTTTCGCTTTTTCTTCATCAGAAAGCTTTTGAAAACGCATCCGAAGCTTTCATGCTGACAGATAGATTCGCCAATATCGTCAGTATCAATCCTGCTTTCACCGCTGTAACCGGCTATACCCGCGAAGAGGTGATAGGCCGGAATCCGCGTATTTTGCAGTCTGGCCATCATGAACAGAAATTCTACGAGGAAATGTGGGCAACCATTCTCAAGGAAGGCCAATGGCAAGGCGAGATATGGAACCGGCGCAAGAATGGCGAAATTTATCCGGAATGGCTCACCATCAGTAGCATCCGGGATGGCAATAAACGCGTGACGCATTTTATCTCGGTGTTTACCGACATCACGCTGCGTAAGCGGATGGAGGAAAACCTGCATCAAATGACCAATTTTGATGCGTTGACCGGCTTGCCTAATCGCGAAATGCTTTACGATCGCCTCGAAAGCGCTTTTGAACGCGCGCGACAGGGGAACACCAAGCTGGGCCTGATCTTCTTCGATCTCGACCGCTTCAAGCATGTCAATGAAACGTTTGGGCATAAGATTGGCGATGAGTTGTTGAGAGTCGTCGCAGAACGGCTTTTGGCATGCATGCACGCCGGAGATACTGTCTGCCGGTTGGGCGGCGACGAATTCATCATCCTGCTGGAATCGATACAGGAAATAGAGGAGATCGCTGAAATAGCACAAAAAATTCTGGCTGGCATCGCGCAATCATTCAAAATACAAGGGTATGAAATGCATACCACGGCAAGTCTGGGGATTTGCATTTACCCGGACGACGGCGCGGATCGCACTACCTTGATGAAAAACGCCGATACTGCGCTTTACCGGGCGATAGAAAACGGCGGTAACTCGTATCAGTTTTACATGGCGGAAATGAATGCCAGCGCACTGGAGCGCCTGACCCTGGAAAATGCCTTGCGCTATGCGGTCGAGCGCAACGAGCTGCGTCTTTACTACCAGCCGCAGGTGGAAACCAAAACCGGGCGCATCATAGGCGTCGAAGCACTTATTCGCTGGTGTCACCCGGAATTCGGGCTGATTTCTCCCGGCATGTTCATTCCCATGGCTGAACAGAACGGCATGATCATCGAGATCGGCGACTGGGTGTTGAGAACCGCCTGCAAGCAGGCACGCGAGTGGAAAGATGCCGGCCATACCCTGCGGGTGGGTGTGAATATGTCGCCACGGCAGTTTCACCAGGCTGATATCCACAAGAAGATCCTGAACGTATTGCACGAAACCGGTCTCGATCCGCACCAACTGGAAATCGAAATCACCGAAAGCATGGTGATGTCCAATCCCGACGAAGCCATCGCTGTGCTGAAAGGACTTCAGGCACTGGGCGTTCTGGTGGCCATCGACGATTTTGGCACCGGGCATTCTTCATTGGCCTTGCTGAAGAATTTTCCGATCAATACCCTCAAGATCGATCAGTCCTTTGTCAAGGATATCGCCAACAATACCGACGATGCGGCAATTACCGCCGCAATCGTCTCGCTGGCGCACCGGCTCGATATGAAAGCGATTGCCGAAGGCGTGGAGACGATGGACCAACTGGAATTCATGCTTACGCATGATTGCCATGAAATACAGGGCTATCTGTTCAGCCGGCCGTTGCCCAAGGAGGACTTGGAAAAACTCCTGCTTGACGGCGTGCCGCTTGCACCTGGCCTTCATGAGGCGGCGGATCGGGTCGTCGGATAAAAGACATTGTTGAATGTTTGAGCAGAGCCCGATGGTTGCGGATTGATTGACCCACATCAAACGATTAAAAGATCCTGTTGTTGTACAATGGCATCGCAAATACCATCCCGGTGAGCCCTAGATTGAGAGGAAGAAAGGAGATGGTCCTTTCAGACAGAATTAATACTTACGGACAAGACGTGATGCGACGTTATGGCGAACGCGTGCACAAGATTGCGCTTGATGCCGGGTTTACCTGCCCGAACCGCGACGGTACCAAAGGGACTGGCGGCTGCACCTTCTGCAACAACGTCTCGTTCAGCCCGACCGCAGGCTCGCGGCTTGGCGTGGCTGAGCAGATCAGCCGGGCAAAAGAAGCTATATTCCGCCGTACCCGCGCCAATTACTTCATTGCCTATTTTCAGGCTTATACCAATACCTACGCCGATATCGAGCAGCTCAAATCCCTGTATCGGGAGGCGCTGGACCAGCCCGGCATGGTGGGGATATCCATAGGCACTCGCCCGGATTGCGTTTCAGAAAGCGTGCTCGATCTGCTGGACAGCTTTCGGCAGCGCGGCCTGGAGGTCTGGCTGGAACTCGGTTTGCAGTCGGCATTCGACAAAACGCTGGAGCGCGTCAATCGTGGCCATACCCTGGCCGAATACCGGCACACCGCACAGGCCGCCCGCAAGCGCGGCATTCCCCTGTGTACCCATCTGATTGTCGGCCTGCCGGGCGAAGATGAATCGCACTACCATGCCAGCCTGGATACCGTGCTGGATATAGGCGTGGATGGCCTCAAGATCCATCCTTTGCACGTGGTCAAGCATACGATGCTGGCATACCAATGGCGACGCGGCGGCTATCAGCCGCTGACGCAGCAGGACTACATCCGCATCGCCGTCGATCTGGTCGAGCGCACGCCGGCCGACATCCCCTATCACCGTGTTACCGCCACTGCGTCCCAAGTCATATTGCTCGCGCCGGCATGGTGTTCGTCGAAATGGAATGTGCTCAACGGCATCGAACAGGAGTTGCGCAAGCGCGACAGCCGCCAGGGCTGCCGCGCCAATATGCCGTACATCATGGAGGAATTGAATGTCGCTTGAACTGGTCTGTCCGGCGGGCAATCTCCCCGCGCTCAAGGCGGCAGTGGATTATGGCGCCGACTGCGTATATATCGGCCTGCGCGGCAACACCAACGCACGCGCGTTTCCCGGCCTGAATTTCGATCTCGCCGCGGCGCAGCAAGGCGTGCGCTATGCCCACGAGCGCGGTCGCAAGGTATTGCTGGCGTTGAACACCTTTCCTCAGGCCAGCGGCTGGGAGCATTGGCAAGAGGCGGTAGACCAGGCTGCCGAAACCGGCGTGGATGCGGTCATCCTCGCCGATATCGGCCTGATGCGCTATGCCTCTCGCACTTACCCCAAGCTACGCCTGCATCTTTCGGTGCAAGGCTCGGCCACCAATTATGAAGCCATCAATTTTTATCATGAGCACTTCGGCATTCAGCGCGCGGTATTGCCGCGCGTATTATCCTTGCCGCAGGTCGCGCAGGTGGTCAAGAACACGCCGGTAGAAATCGAACTGTTCGGCTTCGGCGGGTTATGCGTCATGGTGGAAGGGCGCTGTGTCCTGTCTTCCTACGCCACCGGTGAGTCTCCCAACACCGCCGGCGTATGCTCGCCGGCCAAGGCGGTGCGCTGGCAGCAGACGCCGAAAGGCCTGGAATCGCGCCTGAACGGCGTATTGCTCGATCGTTACAACGAACACGAGAAAGCCGGTTATCCCACGTTGTGCAAGGGACGTTTCGAGGTGGAGGACGAGACCTATTACGCGCTGGAGGAACCCACCAGTCTCAATACGCTGGAGCTGCTGCCGGAAATGCTGAAGATGGGTATCGCCGCGATCAAGATCGAAGGCCGCCAGCGCAGCCCGGTTTATGTCGAGCAGGTAACCAAGGTGTGGCGCGCGGCGATCGATGCCGCCAAGCGCGACCATGAAAACTACAGCGTCAGCCCGGCGTGGATGGCGCAACTCAACAAGGTGGCCGAAGGCCAGCAGAATACGCTGGGCGCCTATCATCGGCCATGGAAATGAGCATGAAAATATCCCTGGGGCCAATACTTTATTACTGGCAGCGTGAAGAACTGGTCGAGTTCTACCGACAGGCTGCAACCTGGCCGGTGGATATCGTCTACCTGGGAGAAACGGTGTGCTCCCGGCGTCATGCCTTTCGCATCGACGACTGGCTGGAGGCGGCGGAACAGCTGGCGCTGGCCGGCAAGGAAGTGGTGCTCTCCACCCAGGCGCTGGTCGAGTCCGAATCCGATCTCAAGACCTTGCGCCGCCTGGCGGCCAATGGCAAGTTCGCGATCGAAGCCAATGATATGGGCGCGGTGCATGCCGCGGCGGGCGCGCCGTTTGTCGCGGGTCCGCATCTGAATACCTATAACCAGCATACGCTGGAGGTGCTGGCGGAAGCGGGAGCGACGCGCTGGGTGATGCCGGTGGAAATGTCGCGCCAGATGCTGGCGGACGTCCTGGCGCACAAGCCCGGGCAGATGCAAACCGAAGTGTTCGCGTACGGCAGGCTGCCGCTGGCGTTTTCCGCGCGCTGCTTCACCGCCCGCCGCTACAATCTGCCCAAGGACGATTGCCAGTTTCGCTGCCAGGACCATCCGGAAGGGCTCGCACTGAAGACGCGCGATGGTCAGCCGTTTCTGGCGCTGAACGGCATCCAGACCCAATCTGCGAGCATTTACAATCTTGCCGCGGAACTGGGTGAAATGACAAATATGGGGGTGGACGTGGTGCGTATCAGCCCGCATGCCGGGCACACCGGACAAGTTGTCGAATTGTTCCGTCAGTGCCTGGATGGCGGCGGGTCTGCCGAAACTGCCGCGGCAGCGCTGCAGGGGCTGCTGCCAGATGCCGATTGCGACGGCTATTGGCATGGCAAGCCAGGCATTGAACAATCGCTTTCCTCAACTGCAATGAAAAGAATCGCATGAGCCAGCTTGCCTTCGCCTTTCCCAAGCCGCTAAGCCGAATGGTTGCGCGGCTGCCGGCATTACCGCCATCGTTTGCATTTACCACGGTGCTGAATCTGGCACTCGGCAGCATCATTCGCCGGGAGGATCTGCAACTGCTGCAAGGCAAGCGGATCGAGATTCGGGTTCTGGATATCGGCCTGCACCTGCATTTTACGGTCACGCCCAAGGGCTTTTCGCCGGTCCGTTGCGGTGCCGCGCCCGACCTCGCCTTCAGCGCTACGGCACGGGATTTTTATCTGTTGGCGACACGCAAGGAAGATCCGGACACCTTGTTTTTCAGCCGCAGATTGATCGTGGAGGGCGATACCGAGCTGGGACTGGTCGCCAAGAATACCCTGGACAGCATCGAGCTGCCCCGCCTGGCTGCGGCCATGCTGGCGCCATCCACGGTGCTGGCGCAGATCAAGGCAAGGTTGTTGTCGTCGAGGAGCAGGAATGAGTAAAGCGGTATTCTTTGATCACATCGAAGTTCACGTTGAAAACATCGCTGCATACTGCGCGTTTCTGGTGAAGATATTTCAGGGCGGCAGATACCACGTCATCACCGATTCCGGCATTTCAATGTTTGCCAGCAACGAGGGCATCAATATTGAAATCAAGAAGAGAAGTATCAGCGCCCCGCCTGCCGCATCGGGTTTTTGCAATCCCTGCCTGAGAATGGAGAACGCCAAAGAGTTCATTGAAAACGAGCTGGCGTTGACCATAGAGCGAACGATCAGCAGCGCCGACGGCAATTGCTATTTCTTCACCGATCACGAAGGCATTGCCTGGCACATCAAGGATTATCTGAAAAAAGACCGGTATACGAACTGGTAGGAAAACAGCGCACCGGCGAGAAGGCTAGTGTTTGCCTTGCCTAATGCTTGCCTTCTTTGGCCATGTTGATCGAATACTTGGGGATTTCCACCACCAGGTCGGCGCCATCGACGATCGCCTGGCACGACAGTCGGGAATTGGGTTCCAGTCCCCAGGCTTTATCCAGCAGGTCTTCCTCGTTTTCTTCCGCAGCCGGCAGGCTGCCGTACCCTTCGCGCACGATCACGTGACAGGTGGTGCAGGCGCAAACCTTGTCGCAGGCATGTTCGATATCGATGCCGTTATCCAGCAGGCTGTCGCAGATGGAAGTGCCGGATTTGGCCTCGATGACGGCGCCTTCCGGGCAGAGTTCGACATGGGGTAGTACGATGATTTTCGGCATTAGGGCGTGATCACACTAATTGAGTTCTTCCAGCTTGTGGCCCGTCAATGCCCGGCGCACGCTGGCGTCCATGCGCCGCGCGGCGAAAGTGTCCGTGGCCTGATTGAGCACGGCAATCGTCTGCTTGATCGCAGCAGCGTCATTGCCTGCCGCGGCAGTGCGCAGGGCGCGCATGTGCTCGTCGATGGCGGCGCGCTCGGTGGCATTCAGATAGCGCTCGCCATCCTTGTCCAGCGCGGCGGCAACCGCGACCAGCAAACGTTCGGCATCGACCTGCGTTTCGCGCAGCGCGCGCATCTGCATGTCCTCTCCGGCATGGGAATAGGACGCCTGCAGCATGTTGGCAATCTCGTTTTCTTCCAGTCCGTAGGATGGCTTTACGGTAATATGCGCCTCGGCGCCGCTGTTTTGTTCGCGGGCGGAGACCGAAAGCAGTCCGTCGGCATCCACCTGGAAGGTCACGCGGATGCGCGCCGCGCCCGCCGCCATCGGCGGAATGCCGCGCAGTTCGAAGCGCGCCAGCGAGCGGCAGTCGGCGACTAATTCCCTTTCACCCTGCACTACGTGGATGCTCATCGCGGTCTGGCCGTCCTTGAAGGTGGTGAAGTCCTGGGCGCGCGCGACCGGGATCGTTGCATTGCGCGGAATGATTTTCTCGGTCAGCCCCCCCATGGTTTCGAGGCCGAGCGAAAGCGGCACCACATCGAGCAGCAGCAGATCGTCCTGGTTGCGGTTGCCGGCGAGCACATTGGCCTGTATCGCGGCGCCCAGCGCCACCACCTTGTCCGGGTCGAGATTGGTGAGCGGTTCCTGGCCGAAGTATTCCCATACCGCATGCTGGATGTGCGGCATGCGCGTGGCGCCGCCGACCATGACCACGCCTTGCACGTCATCGACCAACAACTTGGCGTCGCGCAGGGCTTTTTTGACAGGAGCAATGGTTTTTGCCACCAGCGGCGCGGTCAGATCAATGAAGGTCGACGTGGTGAGCGTCATGTCGACGATGTCGCCGCTGCGCAATACGCAGGTGATGCGGGCTTCCGGATTGTTGGTCAACCATTCCTTGGCTTCACGGGCCTTGGTCATCAACAGGCTGTTATCTTCAGGCGCGAGCGGCGGCAGCTTGGCCTGCTCCAACACCCAGCAATAGATGCGGCGGTCGAAATCGTCGCCTCCAAGCGCCGAGTCGCCATTGGTGGCCAGCACTTCGAAGATGCCTTTGGCTAAACGTAAAATGGATACGTCGAAAGTGCCCCCGCCCAGGTCGTATACCACGTAGACCCCTTCGGCGCCGTTGTCCAGGCCGTAGGCAACGGCAGCGGCGGTCGGCTCGTTGAGTAGCCGCAATACATTGATGCCTGCCAGGCGCGCGGCGTCCTTGGTGGCCTGGCGCTGTGCATCGTCGAAATAGGCCGGTACGGTAATGACGGCGCCGGTGAGCTCGCCACCCAGGGCATCCTCGGCGCGCGCCTTGAGCACTTTGAGGATTTCGGCGGAAACCTCGACCGGGCTTTTCACGCCGGCAACCGTTCTGAGCTGCACCATGCCCGGCTCGTCCAGAAAACGGTAGGGGAGGTGGGTAATGTCGGCGATATCCTTGAGCCCGCGCCCCATGAAACGCTTCGCCGAGGCAATGGTGTTCTGTGGGTCATGGCTTTGCTGAGTCTGTGCCGCCATGCCGACTTCCACCTGACCATCGGCGAGAAAGCGCACCACGGAAGGTAGCAACGCGCGTCCGTCGTTATCGTGCAGCACCACGCTCAAGCCGCTGCGTACGGTGGCAACCAGGGAATTGGTGGTGCCGAGATCGATGCCGACCGCCAGACGATGCTGGTGTGGCGCGGCGCCCATGCCGGGTTCGGATATTTGGAGAAGTGCCATTATGATTCGAGTGCGTCGATTGCCTGGTCGATTTCGGCCTGAACTTTATCAAGAAATCGCAGCTTGCGCACGATTTCGCTGGCACCGGCGTAATCGTTCTGTTCGTCCAGCGCCAGGGACAATTCTTCCCGCAGGCTGCGCGCTTCGCTGCGCAGGCCGCGATCCAGGGCTTCCAAGGCCTCAACATCGGCGACGACGACGGCATCCTCGATGGCTTCGCGCCATTCCATCTGACGCATCAGGAAATCCGCTGGCATTGCTGTGTTGGATTCTTCCTGCGTATCCACGCCATGCAATTGCAGCAGATAGCGCGCTCGCGTCAGCGGGTTTTTCAGGGTCCGGTAGGCTTCGTTGGCATGCGTCGCCCATTGCAGCGATTGGTGACGCTCGCTATCGGTGGCCGCAGCAAAACGGTCGGGATGCACTTCTGCCTGCAAGTGGCGATATGCCTGATCCAGTCGCACGATATCGATCGCAAAAAGAGGGGGAAGGCCGAACAGTTCGAAATGGGTTTTATGCATGTTAGCTATCAGCGGGAAGCTTTCAGCAATCAGCAAAACCCAAGCCTCAAGGCTGAACGCTGAGTGCTGATAGCCAAGGGCTTCCTATACGGTAAAGCTTTCGCCGCAGCCGCATTCGCCCTTTACGTTCGGGTTGTTGAATTTGAAGCCTTCGTTCAGCCCTTCTTTGGTGTAGTCCAACTCGGTACCATCAAGATAGCTTAGGCTCTTGGGGTCGAGCAGTACGGTAACACCATGGCTTTGAAATGCGACATCGTCAGCGCCGGCTTCATCGACGAACTCCAGCGTATATGCCATACCGGAGCATCCGGAAGTCTTGACGCCCAGGCGCAGTCCAACTCCTTTGCCGCGGTTGGCGAGGAATTTTTGCACGCGTTGAGCAGCGGCTTCGGTCAGTGTGATTGCCATATTTATTTCCTAAAACATGAATCTGAAGTCGTCGATTGGCTATGCAGGCCTGATCGATGATTAATTCTCAAGGATTAATTCTTAAGCTTCGGGCTTGCATACCGCGGCATCCGCGGATTCGCTTTCGCCCTGTTTCTGCTTGAGATCGGCGATCGCAGCCTTGATCGCGTCTTCGGCCAATACCGAGCAATGGATCTTGACTGGGGGCAGGGCCAATTCCTCGGCGATATCCGAATTTTTGATCGCCATTGCCTCGTCCAGCGTCTTGCCCTTGAGCCATTCGGTCACCAGCGAACTGGAGGCAATCGCCGAGCCGCAGCCGTAAGTCTTGAACTTGGCATCCGCGATCACGCCGTCATCATCTACCCGGATCTGCAGCTTCATCACGTCGCCGCATGCAGGCGCTCCTACCATGCCGGTGCCAACGTTCGCGTCAGCCTTGTCGAACGAGCCCACATTGCGCGGATTTTCGTAGTGATCCAGTACTTTGTCGCTATATGCCATTTGTTACTCCTAACATTATTCCTAGAGAACCGATAATCTGCCTGTCAGGCAAGGAACTGCTCTCTAATGTGCCGCCCAGGCCACGCTCTCCAGATCGATACCATCCTGGAACATCTCCCACAATGGAGACAGTTCCCGCAGCTTGCCGATCTTGCCCTTCATTAACGCCACTGTGTAATCGATCTCTTCTTCCGTGGTGAAGCGGCCGATCGAGAAGCGGATCGAGCTGTGTGCCAGTTCGTCCGAACGCCCCAATGCGCGCAGCACGTAAGACGGTTCCAGGCTGGCCGAGGTGCAGGCCGAGCCGCTCGATACTGCGATATCTTTCACAGCCATGATCAGCGACTCGCCTTCGACGAAGTTGAAGCTCATGTTCAGGTTGTGCGGCACGCGGTTCTTCAGGTCGCCGTTGACGTACACTTCCTCGATTTCGGACAGCCCCGCGAGCAGCTTGTCGCGCAGCTTGCGGATGCGGGCGCTTTCCAGTTCCATTTCTTCGCGGGCGATGCGGAACGCTTCACCCATGCCGACGATCTGGTGCGTGGCCAGCGTGCCCGAGCGCATGCCGCGTTCGTGACCGCCGCCGTGCATCTGCGCTTCGATGCGGATTCTAGGCTTTCTGCGCACATACAATGCGCCTATGCCCTTGGGGCCATAGGTCTTGTGCGCTGAAAAGCTCATCAAGTCGACCGGTAGCGTTTCCAGGTCGATCGCCACCTTACCGGTGGACTGCGCGGCATCGACATGGGAAATAATGCCTTTCTCGCGGCACACATTGCCGATGGCAACAATATCCTGAATGACGCCGATCTCGTTATTGACGTGCATTACCGAGGCCAGAATGGTATCGGGACGAATCGCCGCCTTGAATTTGTCCAGATCGATCAGCCCATTGGGTTCGGGGTCTAGATAGGTGACTTCAAAGCCTTGGCGCTCCAGTTCGCGGCAGGGGTCGATCACCGCCTTGTGCTCGGTCTTGACTGTAATCAGGTGTTTACCCTTGCCAGCATAGAAGTGAGCGGCGCCCTTGATCGCAAGGTTGTCGGATTCGGTGGCGCCAGAGGTCCAGACGATTTCCTTGGGGTCGCAATTGACCAGCGCGGCGACCTGTTCGCGGGCATCTTCCACCGCCTTGTCAGCGACCCAGCCGAACACGTGCGAGCGTGAAGCCGGATTGCCGAAGTGCTCGGTGAGGTAAGGAATCATCTTCTCTGCCACGCGCGGGTCAACCGGCGTGGTGGCGGAGTAGTCCAGGTAGATCGGAGTTTTGACTGTCATAATATCCTCAAACTGCAAGCGCGCTCATGGTTTGCATGCGTGACAACTCGCCACGTAATGCTTGTAAAAATCCCTGTATTTCTTGTGCCGTATTGCCGGAGCCCAGACTCACCCGCACGGCGCCTTGCGCCAATTCCGGCGATATTCCCATCGCCAGCAATACCGGGCTGGGGTCGGAGCTGTCGCTGGAGCAGGCTGAGCCGCTGGCTACCGCATAGCCTGCCCGGTCCAGCGCCATTACCAGCGTTTCGCCGTCGATACCGGGAATGGCGAAAAAACTGGTATTCGGCACCCGTTGGGCTTCTGCCCCGAAAATCGCGGCTCCCAGCGCGCGCAGGCCTACCTCCAGTTCATCCCGCAGTTCAATCTCGACTTTCGGACGATGCATCAGCAACTCGCATGCCATCCCGAAGCCGACGATCGCGGCAATATTTTCGGTGCCGCTGCGACGCCCCTTCTCCTGGCCACCGCCGTAAAGCAACGGCTGGATATCCAGGCGTTTGTCCAGCACCAGCGCGCCTGTGCCTTGTGGTCCGCCAATTTTGTGGCCCGACAAGCTCATCGCCTGAACGCCGAACGCATTGAAATCCAGCGGCATTTTACCCAGCGCCTGCACCGCGTCGGTATGCATGATTGCGCCATGCCGGCGCGCAATCCCGGATAAAGCCGGGATGTCCTGTACGACGCCGGTTTCATTGTTGGCCAGCATTATCGACACCAGCGCGGCAGGTTGCTGCAAAGCCTCTTCCAGATTCCGGATGCCGACCTTGCCGGTTTTTTCCACTGCGATTTTCGTCAGCTTCCAACCACGTTGCAGTAACGCCTGGGCCGGTTTCATCACCGCAGGATGCTCGATCGCACTGACCGCCAGGTGGCCGGGTTTGAGCGTCGAGCAGATGCCGCGAATAGCGAAATTATCCGCCTCAGTGCCACTGCCGGTAAATACTACTTGAGAAGGATGCGCACTAACCGCGGCAGCGACCTGTTCTCTCGCCTGTTCCAATGCATGGCGGGCCGAGCGTCCGAATTGATGTCTGCTGGAAGCGTTGGCCGGAATTCCGAGCCACGGCAACATCGCCTCACGCACGACAGGATCTAACGGCGTGGTGGCGTTGTGGTCGAAATAAACGTTCCGGGTCATCAAGCTGCCTGGGCGGTATTCCTGATGCGTCTGGGTTCCGCAATCACCACTTTTTTCCCGCCCTTTTGCGAGGCAACCAGTTGCGCCAGGGTTACGCCTTCCAGATATTCCAGAATTTTGTGGTTCAGCGCGGCCCATAATTCGTGGGTCATGCAGCGGTGATCATCCAGGCAATTTTCATTGCCGCCGCATTGCGTGGCGTCGATTTGTTCATCCACTGCGCGGATGATGTCTGACACCGAGATGGATTTCGGGTCGAGCGCCATGCGGTAACCGCCGCCGGGGCCGCGCACGCTTTTAACCAGCCCGTTCCTGCGCAGGCGGCTGAATAATTGTTCAAGATAGGACAGGGAAATATCCTGCCGTTCGCTGATGGTGGTCAGCGTGACCGGGCGCCCGGTTTCGTTGAGTGCAATGTCGAGCATCGCGGTGACGGCGAAACGCCCTTTGGTGGTTAGTCGCATAATTTAGTTTGCTTTCACGTTAAGTTCAATAACAGTTGTTATTTTCTAATACCTTAGCGTTTTAGTCAACTATCTTGTTAAGGTAATTGACATCGAAAGCATCCCCGACCTTTTCGTCCACCTCAAGATCGGCACCCAGCTTGGCCAATTGCTCGGCCAATTCCTGCAGACGCTTGTCTTGTTGTGCGGCATGGTCGAGCAGGGCGTGCACCGCTTTAGTCATTGGATCGTTGCTGTCATCGCCAACAGCGTAGGCGGAGAAGCCCATTTTTTGCGCTGTGGCATCGCGCAGCTTGGCCTTTTCCTGGTCCAGGATGCGCGCAGGAATGCCGACGGCAGTGGCGCCGGCGGGAACATCCTTTACCACAACGGCATTTGATCCGATTTTGGCGCCTGCGCCGACCGTGATTGGCCCGAGCACTTTGGCGCCCGCTCCGATGACTACGCCTTCAAGCAAGGTGGGGTGGCGCTTGCCTTTGTTCCATGAGGTGCCTCCAAGAGTTACGCCATGATAAAGCGTGCAATCGTCATGGATGACCGCGGTTTCGCCGATTACCACGCCCATGCCGTGATCGATGAATACTCTGCGGCCTATGGTCGCGCCGGGATGAATTTCTATGCCGGTCAGCCAGCGGCCGAGATGGGAGATGAAGCGTGCCAGCCAGCGCAAGCCGATATTCCACAGCCAATGCGAAACGCGGTGGAAAATGAGCGCATGCACGCCGGGGTAGGTGGTCAGCACCTCCCATGTGTTGCGAGCGGCGGGGTCGCGCTCAAAAACGACGGCGATATCTTCGCGCAAATGGTTGAGCATGAGTGTAAATATTATGTCTGGATACGTAAGGTTTAATTTGGTATTTTGCCACAAACGATGGTAGGCCGCGACTGATCCCGGTTCAATCCCACATTAATGGCTTAACACCCGGTTCTGACATTATTTTTCTGCAATGGATTTCAAAATTCCACGCAAAATATTCACTTCTTCCTTTTGCAGTCCTGCCCGGGTGAATAGTCTGCGCAGCCGTAGCATCAGGCGCTTGGGCAGCGCGGGATCAAGAAAGCCGATAGCAATCAGCGTTTGTTCCAGATGGATATAAAATCCCTCAACCTCATCATGGGTTGCTGGTTGTAAACGTTTTCCGCCCGCCTGCGGCGCTTCTTCCGAGGCAACCCGCAACTCATAAGCCAGTACTTGCACCGCTGCCGCCAGATTGAGCGATGAATAATCGGGATTGGCGGGAATATGCGCCAGGCGCTGGCAGCGGATCAACTCCTCATTCGACAATCCGCTGGTTTCGCCGCCGAACACCAGCGCCACTTCAAGATCGGCGGCGATCGCCAGAGCTTCGGCCGCAGCGGCGCGCGGCGAGATTGCGGCATGCGACAATTCACGCTGGCGTGCGGTCAATCCGATCACTAGCGCGCAACCGGCAAGCGCGTCATCCAGCGTGTCAAAAATTTGCGCGTTTTCCAGCACGTCCGTCGCGCCGGAGGCCATCGCAACGGCTTCCGCATGGGGAAACTTGCGCGGCTTGATCAGGTGGAGGCGCGACAGGCCCATGGTTTTCATGGCGCGCGCGGCGGAACCGATGTTGCCGGGATGGCTGGTCTGGCAGAGTACGATGCGGATGTTGTTGAGTTTATTCACGGGGTGGTGGACGGTAGGTTAAAATGTCGCCTTATTTTAATTGCTCTTTAGCCAAACTATGCATCCCATGCTGAATACGGCGGTAAAAGCCGCCCGCCGCGCAGGTTCCATCATTACCCGCGCTTCGCAAAATCTCGACATTCTCCAGGTGCGCAACAAGACGCACAACGATTATGTCAGCGAGGTCGATCACGCTGCCGAGCAGGCCATTATCGAAACCCTGCATGAGGCTTATCCCAGCCATGCAGTCCTGGGCGAGGAATCGGGAGCGGTGGGAGAGCACGGCGACTTTCTGTGGATTATCGATCCGCTCGACGGCACCACCAATTTTCTGCATGGGTTTCCGCAATACTGCATTTCCATTGCCTTGCAGCATCGCGGCGTGCTGGAGCAGGCGGTGATCTACGACCCCAACCGCAACGATCTTTATACCGCTACCAAAGGCCGCGGCGCTTTCCTCAACGACCGCCGCATCCGCGTCAGCAAGCGTACCAGGCTGCAGGAGTCGCTGATCGGCACCGGTTTGCCGTTCCGCGATTTTGCCCATATCGATACCTATCTGGCGATGTTCAAGGACATGATGCTGAAGACTTCCGGACTGCGCCGTCCGGGTTCCGCTGCGCTCGATCTCGCCTATGTCGCTACCGGCTGGTATGACGGCTTCTGGGAGATCGGCCTGTCCAAATGGGATATCGCCGCCGGCGGGCTTTTGGTCGCCGAGGCCGGCGGGCTGGTGGGCGATTTCGAGGGTAACGAAAGCTGGCTCGCAACCGGCAACATCGTCGCCGGAACTCCCAAGGTGTTCGGCCAGATGCTGCAAGTGTTGGCGCCGCACCTGACCGTGGATCTCAAGACTGTGGAACTCAAAACCAAAGCTTGACGTCCATGCACGCGTTCGAGGCCATTGTCGAGCAACGGATCAGCGGGGCCGCCGCGCGCGGCGCCGGCCTGCAATTCGAGACCGGCTACCATGACAAGCTGGTGCGACGCCTGGCATAGGTTGCCAACTCGTGGCCATCGATATCCGGCACGGACTTTCGCATCAGGCGGCATCTGTGCGGCTGGCGCGGGAGGGCTACAACCAGCTTCCGTCGGCAGAGCCGCGCAGCCCGTTCGGCATCGCGCTGGATGTGCTGAAAGAGCCGATGTTCCTGCTGCTGATCGCCTGCGGTTCGCTGTACCTGATGTTGGGAGACAAGGGCGAGGCGATGATGCTGCTCGGATTTGTCTTCGTCATCATCGCCATCAGCTTCTTTCAGAAACGCAAGACCGAGCGGGCGCTGCAGGCCTTGTGCGATCTTTCCAGCCCGCGTGCGGTGGTGATTCGCGACGGCGCGCAACACCGCATTCCCGGTCGCGAGGTGGTGCGCGACGACCTGCTGGTGTTAAGCGAGGGCGACCGGGTTCCTGCCGATGCCGTGCTGCTGTCCGGCACTAACGTCTCCATCGACGAATCCTTATTGACCGGCGAATCGGCCCCGGTGCGCAAAACGGCGGCGGAAGCAAGGCCTGCGCAGATGAGCCGGCCGGGTGGCGACAATCTGTCTTATCTGTTTTCAGGTACGCTGCTTGTCCAGGGCCGGGGCATTGCGCAGGTTCTGGCGGTCGGCCAGCAGACCGCGCTTGGCGCCATCGGCAAGAGCCTGGCAGGCGTGGCGCCGGAGCCGACGCGCATCCAGCGCGAAACCAGGATGATAGTCACGCGCGCCGCCTGGGTCGGCATGATACTGGCCGTGGCGGCAGGGGCCCTCTACGGGGCGACGCGCAGCGATTGGCTCAATGGCTTTCTGGTCGGCATTACGCTGGCGATGGCGCTGCTGCCGGAAGAGCTGCCGGTCGTGCTGACGTTGTTCCTGGGGCTGGGCGCCTGGCGCATGGCGCAAAAGCAGGTGCTGACGCGGCATATCCCCGCGATCGAGATGCTGGGGGCGGCAACCGTGCTGTGCGTGGACAAGACCGGCACTTTGACGCAAAACCGCATGGCATTGGCCAAGTTGTATGCGCACGCCGAGCGCTTCGATTTTGCCCAGCATGGACAGCTGCCGGAAACGTTTCATGAAGTGCTGGAATTCGGCATGCTGGCCAGCCATCGCGATCCTTTCGATCCGATGGAGCGGGCGATCAACCGGGCCACGCGCGAGGCGCTGCAGGGCACCGAACACATCCATCAGGATTGGACCCTGGTCGAGGAGTATCCGCTATCCTCCGGGCTGCTGGCAATGTCGCGCGTATGGCAGTCCCCCGACCGCGAACACTACGTGATCGCCGCCAAAGGTTCGCCCGAGGCTATTATCGACCTGTGCCACCTGGACCATGACCGCGGCGCGGTGCTGGCCACAGAGGCGACGGCCATGGCGGAACAGGGACTGCGGGTGCTGGGCGTGGCCCGCGCGTCTTTTCGCAAGGCCGATCTGCCGGCGATTCAGCACGATTTCGAGTTCGAATTCCTCGGCCTGCTCGGGCTGGCCGACCCGATCCGTCCCGCGGTGCCGGCTGCGATCGAGGAAAGCCATGCAGCCGGCATGCGGGTCATCATGATCACCGGCGATTATCCTGCGACCGCGCTCAGCATCGCGCGTCAGGTTGGGCTCAGGGCCGAGGGCGGCATGATGTCCGGGGACGAACTGGACAGCCTGAATGATGCCGAACTGCAAGCACGGGTGAAGCACGTGCATGTATTCTGCCGCACCATGCCGGAACAGAAACTCAGGCTGGTCAATGCGCTCAAGGCGGGCGGCGAGATCGTGGCGATGACGGGCGATGGCGTGAACGATGCGCCGGCGCTGAAAGCTGCGCATATCGGCATCGCCATGGGGGCGCACGGCACCGATGTGGCGCGGGAATCGGCCGACCTGGTGCTGCTGGACGATGATTTTTCCTCGATTGTCGCTGCCGTCAGGATGGGGCGGCGCATTTTCGATAATCTGCGCAAAGCGATTACCTTCCTGGTCGGTGCCCATGTGCCCATTGTCGGCATATCGGTACTGCCGGTTGCGCTTGGGTGGCCTCTGTTATTGCTGCCGGTGCATATTTTGTTTCTGCAGCTGATCATCGATCCGGCCTGCTCCATCGTGTTCGAGGCGGAACCGGATGAGGCCGACATCATGAGGCGTCCGCCGCGTTCACCCGCGGCATCGCTATTCGACCGCCATATCATGCTGTTGGGTCTGCTGCAGGGGATGGCCCTGCTGGCGACATTGCTGGCTGTTTACATCGGCGCCCGGCATTTCGGCCGCAGTGCAGACGCGGCGCGCGCACTCACTTTCAGCACCATGGTGATCGCCAACCTCGGGCTGATTTTCGCCAGCCGTTCGCGTTCCCGCAGTATTCTGGCAACGCTGGGCACGCGCAATCGTGCGTTGTGGTGGGTCATCGGTGGTGCGGTATTATTCATGACCTTGGTGCTGGTCGTTCCCGGCTTGCGCGCATTGTTTTATTTCGGTGCATTGCAGCCGGCCGATCTGGCCATTATGGGGATTGCCGGCGCTGTCTGCATTGCCGCGTTTGAAACTGCCCGGCGTTTCGGCGGTTTCGGGAGCGATGCATAACCGGCGTTATCCGATGGCACGCCGAAAGTCTCCGGGCTACACTTCCGGCGCGAGTTAAACCTTTAAAAGCAGGATCAAAAGTTGAACCAGATCAATACTCAAATCACGGCTGCTCAGGGGTTGCAAAAACATACGCCGATGATGCAGCAGTATTTGAGCATCAAGGCGGAGCACCCCGACATGCTGCTGTTCTACCGCATGGGGGATTTCTACGAGCTGTTTTTCGAGGATGCGGAAAAAGCCGCGCGCTTGCTGGATATCACGCTGACCCGGCGCGGCGCCAGCAACGGCGAGCCGATCAAGATGGCCGGGGTGCCTTATCACGCGGTGGAGCAGTATCTGGCGAAGCTGGTGAAGCTGGGCGAGGCGGTGGCCATCTGCGAACAGGTGGGCGACCCCGCCCTGAGTAAAGGCCCGGTGGAGCGCAAGGTGGCGCGCATCATCACGCCCGGCACGCTCACCGACAGTGCCTTGCTGGACGACGCGCGCGACAACGTGCTGCTGGCCTTGTGCGTGCATGAAGGGCAGCTGGGGCTGGCGCGCATCAATCTGGCTTCCGGCGCTTTCGTGCTGTGCGAAGCGGCGGAGCATGCGCTGGCGCACGAGCTGGAGCGCATCGCCCCGGCGGAATTGCTGCTGCCGGACGATCTGCGCCATCCGCTGCTGGAAACCCTGAAATGCGCGCGCAAGCGCCTGGCGCCCTGGCAGTTCGACCTCGACAGTGCGCTGCAGACCCTGACCCGCCAGTTCGGCACCCATGATCTCTCCGGTTTCGGCGTCGACGGCATGCACGCCGCGATCGCCGCCGCCGGGGCGCTGCTGGACTATGTGCACAACACCCAGCGCGGCGCGCTGCCGCACATCCTCGGGCTTTCTGCCGAGCAGCAGAGCGCATTCATCCAGCTTGACGCCGCGACAAGGCGCAACCTGGAAATCGACCAGACCCTGCGCGGCGAGCCGGCGCCCACCCTGCATTCACTGCTCGATACCAGCTGCACCGCGATGGGCACGCGGCTGCTGCGCTACTGGCTGCACCATCCGCTGCGCGATCGGGTCGCGATTGCCGCACGCCATGCCGCGATCGAGGAATTGCGCGGCAGCGGCCTGCATGAGCGCTTGCGGCCCGTATTGAGACAGATCGGCGATGTCGAGCGCATCACCGCCCGCGTGGCGTTGCGCACGGCCCGGCCGCGCGACCTTTCCGCGTTGCGCGAAAGCCTGAAACTGCTGCCTGCGCTGGCAGCTCCGCTAGCCGGAAGCCAGGGACGGCTGCTGCAATTGGCCGGGTACTTAACCGCGCCGCCCGACGCCAGCCAAGTGCTGGAGCGTGCGATTCGCCCGGAACCCGCCGCGGTATTGCGCGAGGGCGGCGTGATCGCCGACGGTTTCGACGCCGAACTGGACGAGCTGCGCGCGCTGCAAGCCAATTGCGGGGATTACCTGCTGCAATACGAGGCGCAGGAGCGCGAGCGCACCGGCATCGCCGCGCTCAAGGTCGAGTACAACAGCGTGCACGGCTTCTACATCGAACTCTCCCGCGCGCAGGCGGAGAATGCCCCGCCGGAATACCGCCGGCGCCAGACGCTGAAGAACGCCGAGCGCTATATCACGCCGGAACTCAAGGCATTCGAGGACAAGGTGCTGTCGGCCAACGAGCGCGCGCTGGCGCGGGAAAAGGCCTTGTACGAGGAGGTGCTGGATAGTCTCGCGCCGCATATCGCCCGGTTGCAGCAAAATGCCGCCGCGGTGGCCGAACTGGACGTGCTGGCCTGTTTCACCGAACGCGCCGAGGCGCTCAATTACGTTTGCCCGCAGTTCAGCGGCGAGCCCGGCATCAACATCCGCGGCGGGCGCCATCCGGTGGTGGAGCAACTGGCGCAGCCTTTCATCGCCAACGACACGACGCTATCGCCATTCCGCCAGCTACTCTTGATCACCGGCCCCAACATGGGCGGCAAGTCCACTTACATGCGCCAGACCGCGCTGATCGTGCTGCTGGCGCATTGCGGCTGTTTCGTGCCGGCGCAATCGGCCCAAATAGGCCCGGTGGACCGCATCTTCACCCGCATCGGCGCCTCCGACGATCTGGCCGGGGGGCGATCCACCTTTATGGTGGAAATGACCGAAACCGCCAATATTCTGCATAACGCCGGCGAGCATAGCCTGGTGCTGTTAGACGAGATCGGCCGCGGCACGTCCACTTTCGACGGGCTGGCGCTGGCGTGGGCCTGCGCCAGGCATTTATTGGAACGCAACCGCAGTTATACCTTGTTTGCGACCCACTATTTCGAATTGACGCGCCTCACCGAAGACTACAAGCAGGTCGCCAACGTGCATCTGGATGCGGTCGAACACGGCGACGGCATCGTGTTCCTGCACAGCGTCGAGGAAGGCCCGGCGAGCCAGAGCTACGGCTTGCAGGTGGCGCAGCTGGCGGGCATCCCCAAATCCGTCATCGCGGCGGCCAGACGCCGGCTGGTGCAACTGGAACAGCAAAGCATCCAGGCCGGGCCGCAACCCGATCTGTTCGCTGCTCCCGCAGCCGCCGAGCCCGCACCCGCGCCGGCGTTGGAGGCGCTGCTGGATATCGACCCGGACGACCTCAGTCCGAAAGAAGCCTTGGAGGCCTTGTATCGCTTGAAAGGATTGCTATGAAGCCGATGCACTGGGATGCAAGCCGAGACGGCCCGCTGACCGAGGCGGCAATGCGCAGCAAGCTGGAAGCCATGGGGTATGGCGTCAGCCGCTATGTCTATCCGCCGGGCACGTATTTTCCGCCACATACGCATGGCGTCGACAAAATCGACGGCGTGCTCGCCGGGCGTTTCCGCATGGGCATGGAAGGCGCGACGGTAATGCTGGAAGCGGGCGATTTGCTGGAAGTGCCGCGCGGCGTTGTGCACAGCGCGGAAGTGGTGAGCAACGAGGCGGTAATCAGCCTCGATGCGGTGCGCAGGTAGGAGCGCCGTTGACCCAGGCGCTCCCGTGCTAGCGCAACTTAGTGATGGTGCCCGCCTTCGCCATGCGTGTGGCCGTGGTTGATTTCCTCTTTGGTGGCGGGGCGCACGCCGGTCACCGTGCACTTGAACTGCAGGCGCTCGCCGGCCCATGGATGATTGCCGTCGACCACCACTTTGCCGTCGGCGATGTCGGTGACGGTATAGAGAATGACGTCGCCATGCTGGTCTTCGCCTTCGAACTGCATGCCGACTTCCAGTTGTTCGGAGGGAAAAGCCGAAGCCGGTTCGATCTGTACCAGTTCCTCGTCATAATCGCCGAAAGCATCCGTCGGTTCCAGTGTCAGTTCCAGCGTATCCCCTATGCTTTTTTCGTGCAGTTCTTCTTCCACCTTGGGGAAAATGCCGTCATAGCCGCCATGCAGGTAGCTGACCGGATGGTCGGCGGAGGAGTCCAGCAGTGCGCCATCGCCGTCGCGCAGCTCGTAGGAAATGGAAACAACGGTGTTCATTGCGATCTTCATTACAATTCCTTGATGAGATTTAATATTTCCGCCGCGTGCCCTTTGGCGGTGACGCCATAAAATGCGTGGCGCAGCATGCCCTGTTTGTCGATGATGAAAGTGGAACGGACGATGCCCATCTTGCGCACGCCATCTTTTTCCTTTTCCCGCCATACGCCATATTTTTCGCACACCTTGCCGTCCACGTCGGCGAGCAATTGCACCGCCAGGCCGTGCTTGTCGCGAAAATCCGCATGGCTGATGCAGTCGTCGCGCGAAATGCCGAGGATCACGGTGTCATACCCGGCGAACTCTTCTTCCATGTCGCTGAACTCGATAGCTTCCATGGTGCAGCCCGGAGTGTCGTCTTTGGGATAGAAATAAAGAACGACATTTTTGCCTTTGTAGCGGGAGAGTTTCACCAGTCCCATGTCGGCATCGGGCAACGTGAAATCTGGAGCGTGGGAACCGGGATGCGGCATAGTTTCTCGTGAGGGAGGCGTCGAGAACCATTTTAAACCATTTCCAGCGATGAGACGCAAGCGCTATCATGCGTCTCATGAAACTTGCGCATCTGGGCGGTCTTACCGCACAACAATTTTTAACGGAATATTGGCAGAAAAAGCCGTTGCTGATCCGTCAGGCATTCCCCGGCTTCGGCGACTGGCTGACCCCGGATGAACTGGCCGGGCTGGCGTGCGAGGAGGAGGCGCAATCGCGGCTGGTATTGCAGAACCGGGGCGGCTGGCGGCTGGAGCATGGCCCGTTCGCGGAAGAGCGTTTTGCCGGGTTGCCAAAAAAGAACTGGAGCCTGCTGGTGCAGGGGGTCAACCATTTCCTGAGGGAGGGGGAGGAACTGCTGCAGTGTTTCGATTTCATCCCCACTGCGCGGCTGGACGACCTGATGGTAAGCTTTGCACCGGATGGTGGGGGAGTCGGCCCGCATTTCGATTCCTACGATGTGTTCCTGCTGCAAGGGCAGGGACAGCGCTTGTGGCGCATCAGCCAGCAGCAGGATATGGAACTGGTGGAGGGCGCGCCGCTGCGCATACTTAAAAATTTCCATACCGAGCAGGAATGGCTGCTGGAACAGGGCGATATGCTTTACCTGCCGCCGCGCTGCGCGCACTGGGGCATTGCGGTGGGGGATTGCATGACCTGGTCGGTCGGCTTCCGTGCGCCGTCCGCGCAGGAACTGGGCGCCCAGTTCCTGGCTCATCTGCAGGAACACATCCGGCTCGAAGGCATGTATGCCGATCCCGACCTCGACTTGCAGGCGCATCCTGCCGAAATTTCCGGGCGGATGATCGACAAAGTCGAAAGACTGTTGCAGTCCATCCGCTGGAACAAGAGCGACGTTTCGGGCTTTCTGGGCGAGTATCTGACCGAACCCAAGCCGCATATCGTTTTCGCTCCGCCGCGGCGCATGGCTGCGCCGAGGTTTCTGCAGCGGCTCGCCGACAAAGGCATTCGGCTGGATCTGAAAAGCCTGATGTTGACGCACGGCTGTAAGGTGTTCATCAATGGGGAAGCGCTCGAGGTCGAGAAACAAGTGGTGCCGATGCTGCGACAATTGGCCGATCGGCGCGTATTGCCGCCTTTGCCGCCGGCTTATCTGCAAATGCCGCAGTTGACGGATTTGTTGTGCCAGTGGTATCACGCCGGATATTTGCAATTTTCCAGCTAGGAGGCGCGCATCATGGTTGCAGAAACGGAAAAACAGCACCGTATGCTCAATGGCGAGGCCGAGTATTCGGAAGCCATTGATGCGGTGATTGAAAAGGCCGAGCATACGCTGCATGTTTTTGACGTCGATCTTGCTTCCGGGAGTTACGACACGGTGTCGCGTTTTGAAGCCTTGCGGCATTTTCTGGCGAAGGATCGCATTAATCGGCTGGTGATTATTTTGCATGAAACGGAACGCCTGGTTCGGCGCTGCCCGCGTTTGATGAATTTGCTGAAGCCCTACGGCCATGCCATATCCATTCTCAAAACCCACGAGCATGGACGCATGGCCAATGATCCTTTCGTAATCGCGGATGAGGCGCATTATGTACACCGTTTTCATGCGGACAGTGCCCGTGCCTTGCTGGCGTTTTACGATCATGCCGGCGCGCGGTTGCTCGAGGAAAAGTTCGGACAATTGCAAGAAGCGTCTACGCCGGCAGTTGCTGCTACGACGCTCGGTTTATGATGCATGGCGGATTCGGTATATTTTTATGGCTGACTTGAAAAACCTTTAAAAATAAAAAGCACTGGTATTTTTATAAGCGCGTGTATAAAATATCGCGCTTCGGAAGACTCCTTTGAGAATAAGGAGGCCGACAATGTTTTCTGTGACTACTTTCATAAGGGAAATAAAATGATCCGTTCCGCTCTGCTCGCTACCTTGCTGGCCCTGGCTCTGACCGCTTGCGGCAAAAAAGAAGAAGCTCCTGCTCCTGAAGCTGCTCCTGCTGCTGCTCCGGCCGCTCCTGCTGCTGCTCCGGCCGAAGCTGCCAAGCCGGCTGAAGCTGCTCCGGCCGCTCCTGCTGCTGAAGCTGCCAAGCCGGCTGAAGCTGCTCCGGCCGCTCCTGCTGCTCCGGAAAAGAAGTAAATCCAATTACTTCGGCTTCACAAAAAAGCCGGCTTCGTGCCGGCTTTTTTATTGCTTCGTATTGGCTAGTCGGATTGTATCGAGCCATCTCGTTTAGTTAATATCCAGCCAGTCTACGCCCTCTGTTTGACTGGCTATCTTAATCCATTTCTCTTCGCAATCGAGTGCGCTACGCAACGCGGCGCGCGCCAGTTCCGGACGATTATTCTTTTTACTTAAATGGGCTGCGATAATATGCTGCAATGAGCGTGTGTCGAGCTTCGCCAGCAATTCTGCCGCCGTAGCATTATCCAGATGGCCATAAGCGCCGCTGATGCGTTGCTTGAGCGAGTGCGGATAGCGCCGGTTGTTCATTAGCAAGTCCAGATCGTGATTGCATTCCAGTACCAGCGCATGACAGCCGGAAAGCATGGACTCGATATGCGGGGTGCTGGTGCCGGTGTCTGTGAGTACGCCCAGGCGCCGCATGCCGTCGCTGAGCACATACTGGACCGGCTCGCGTGCATCGTGGGGTACGGGGTAGGGGTGGATTTCCATATCGTCGATAGCGAATGCATCATGGCTGTTGATGATGCGGATATCGATATCGGTTGGCGTATCGCCTAGCATCATGAAGGTGCCATGCGTCAGGAACAGGGGCAACCTGAAGTCGGCCGCAAGGCGGAATGCGCCGCGGGCATGGTCCTCATGTTCATGGGTCAGAAGTATTCCGGCCAGATGATGCGGCTCGAGATTCAGGCGGGCCAGGCGAAAGGTTGTTTCGCGCAGGCTGAAGCCGCAATCGAGCAATACCTTGGTATTGCCGGCTTGCGCTACCAGGCCATTGCCGGCACTACCGCTGCCAAGTAAGGCAAAGCGCATGAAGCTTACCCCAAGGCTGGGGAATCGGGACAAAACGGGATGTTTCCTTTTTGCCCCGATTCCCGGCTGAACCAATTACTTCAACTGTTCATAAAGCATGCCGAGAATGCGGCCTGCAGTGGAGGACTTGTCGCGTTTGCCGTCCTTGTCCACCACGGTGACTTCGGTGCCTTCTCCGGCACGGTCCAGCTTGACGCGATACTGCAGCTCGGCGGCGGCCTTGTCCTTGTCGTTTTCCCAGAACTTGAGCTTGTCCACCACGCCCTTTTCTTCTTTCTTGGGTTCGGGCTTGGGTTCTGCTTTTTTGTCGTCATCGCCCCAGAACTTGAGTTTGTCGAGCAGGCCCTTCTTTTTCTCGTCCGAAGGCGCATCTATTTCCAGATCGGAGTAGCGCACATAGAACAGTCCTTGCGAGCGGTTGCGATCTTCCACCAGGAAGCCTACGCGATCCAGAGCCAGACCAACCCGGCGCCAGGCCCGGTCGAACTGGTCGTTCAGCGCCAGAGTAACCGAGCCGTCAGTCGCTTTGTTGATGGCGGCGCGTTTTTCCTGAGACGGATTGGCGATGATGGCGCGCGATTGTTTTTCGGCAACTCCCAGTTTGACCATCAGACGGCGCAACAACTCGGCGTCGATGTCTTCGGAGGCGGCGCGGGCATCTTTGCTTTTGTTCTTGGCGAAATCTTCATTCTTGTAGCCAGTGTCAATATCGCCATAGACGGTGCGCACGCGCACCCGGCCGTCGTCCGGCGCATTGCTGATGGAGCGGTGGCTCATGTAGATTTCGGTGATGCCTTCTTCTTCGCCGCGGTCGAGGCGGGTGCGGAATTTTTGCCGGTTGTTCAGGCCCTCCAGTTTGTCCAGCCAGCCCTGAAACTTGTCGAGATAGTTGCCTTTCTCATCCTTGGCGAGATCGGCAGGATCGATCCATTCGGTTTCCATGACGCCGGTTTTCGAATCCTCGACCCGCACAGCGAAGCCGAGATCGGTCCAGAATTCACGCACCACCGGCCACACCTTCTCGGGCGGGGCTTTTACTACCAGCCAGCGTTGCGAGCCGGCACGTTCGAATTTGACGCTGTCCGCCTCCGGAAGCAATACCTCCGCCTGCTCCTGCTTGCCGCCCTGATCCTGGTTATAGGCGGAATAGGTAGTGCTGCCCGGCACCGCATAGGCATCGTCGGTGGAAAGTGCGGTCAGGTCCGGCGGCACCTCGAGCGGTTTGCCGCGGCTGGCGCCTTTGTAATCGGACGAGTTGTCTATGAACGGGATGGAGTCGCAACCGGCAAGCGCAGCCAAGGCCAGCGCGAGCAGGACGGCTTTGAAATAATTGCTTTTAAACATGTAAGTCCTTACAGAATATTTGCAGCCCGCATAGCAGCTCGCAATGTCTCATGGTGTACGGCCGACAGCGGAGTCAGCGGCAGGCGGATGCCTTGGCCGATGCGCCCCATTTCCTGCAGTACCCACTTGACGGGAATCGGATTGGCTTCGATAAAAAGTTTTTTATGCAATGGGAACAGCGTCTGATTGATGGCGCGGGCGCGAACAAGTTCCCCGGCAAACGCGGCCGCGCACATCTCATGCATGGCCTGCGGTGCGACGTTGGCCGTGACCGAGATCACGCCGTGGCCGCCTTGCAGCATGCAGGCCAGGGCAGTGGCATCGTCGCCGGTGTAAACGGCGAAGCCGGCCGGCGCGCGCAGAATCAGGTCGGTATTGCGCTCCAGGCTGCCGGTCGCATCCTTGATGCCGGCGATATTGGGGATTTCCGCCAGGCGCAATGTCGTGTCGTTGGTCAAATCACAGCCGGTGCGGCCGGGCACGTTGTAAAGTATTTGCGGAATGTCTACTGCCTCTGCAATCGACTTGAAGTGCTGGTACAGCCCCTCCTGTGTGGGCTTGTTGTAATAAGGGGTGACCAGCAGGCAGGCATCGGCGCCCAGTTCCTTGGCGCGCGCCGTCAGTTCGATGGCTTCCCGGGTGCTGTTGGCGCCGGTGCCGGCAATGACGGGAGCGCGGCCGCCTATCTGCTGCACCGCGACGCGGATCAATTCGCAGTGTTCGTCGAAATCGACCGTAGGCGATTCGCCGGTGGTGCCGACAATGACGATACCATCCGAGCCTTGCTCAATATGCCAATCAATCAATGAACGCAGCGCCGCAAAATCCAGCGTGCCATCGCTGTGCATGGGAGTGACGATGGCAACGAGACTACCTTTGAGCATGAAAGCACCCAAGCTGTTGAAATCCGGTCATTTTACCTGAAAGCGCAACGCGGCGCGCATGCGTGTGACATTCATATAATGGAAGGGCATAAATCATAACGATTTATTCTTTTTTAAAACAATCTTATCCTGATATATTGCGTCGCGTTCCTTCCAGTCGAAGCGTTAAAGTTGCGCAGCGGACCGGGGAAGGGGGATAATTTCATCTTCATTTGACGTCGCTTAAGCGTAATGCTGGAAAACTACCTGTTGATACTTTTCGGTACGGTGTTCGTCAACAACATCGTGCTGGTCAAAATTCTTGGCCTGTGCCCGTTCATGGGCGTTTCCAAGAAGCTTGAGGCATCCATCGCGATGGGCGCCGCGACTGCGTTCGTGCTGACGATAGGTTCGGGCACCAGTTACCTGATCAATGAGTATTTGCTCGGCGCCGATCTGTTCTACCTGCGCACCTTGTCGTTCATCGTCGTCATCGCCGGCGTGGTGCAGTTTACCGAGATGGTGATGGAAAAAACCAGCCCGGTGCTGCATCAGGTGCTGGGCATCTATCTGCCGCTGATTACCACCAACTGCGCGGTGCTGGGCATCCCTCTGCTCAACGTGCAGGCCAAGCATGGCTTTGCGGAATCGCTGCTGTTCGGTTTCGGCGGCGCGGTCGGATTTTCGCTGGTGCTGGTGCTGTTCGCTTCGATGCGCGAGCGTATGGAGGCTGCCGATATTCCCGCGCCGTTCCAGGGGGCGGCGATTGCTTTTGTTACGGCGGGGTTGATGAGCCTGGCATTCATGGGTTTTGCCGGGCTGGTGCGCTGATGCTGGCCGCTCTTCTGGTGATGGCAGGGCTGGCGTTCGCCTTGGGCGCGGTGCTGGGCTACTCCGCGCTCAAGTTCAAGGTCGAGGGCGACCCGCTGGTCGACAGGATCGACGCCATCCTGCCGCAAACGCAATGCGGACAATGCGGCTATCCCGGCTGCAAGCCCTATGCCCAGGCCATTGCCAGCGGCGAGGCCGATATCAACCAGTGCCCGCCGGGAGGCGAGCCCGGAGTCAAGGCTTTGGCTGATCTGCTGGGCGTTGAGCCCAAGCCGCTGAATGCCGAGCACGGTGCGCCCAAGCCGAAATCGGTCGCGGTCATAGATGAGAACGTTTGTATCGGCTGCACGCTGTGCATCCAGGCCTGCCCGGTGGACGCTATCCTGGGTTCGGCCAAGCACATGCATACCGTGATCGCTTCCGAATGCACCGGCTGTGAATTGTGCGTGGCGCCTTGTCCGGTGGACTGCATCAGCATGCAGCCGATCGGCGAGCACGTCGATAACTGGAAATGGCGTTACCCCGTCTTCGAAATCAAACAAGCGGCATGATCTCTAAAATTTTTAAATTCAACGGCGGCGTGCATCCGCCGGAAAACAAGCTGGAATCCACCGGCCGCCCGATCCAGCGTTTGGGGATCCCCGGCGAATTGGTGCTGCCGCTGCGGCAGCACATCGGCAATTTGCCGAAAATCCGCGTGCAGCCGGGTGACCAGGTGTTGAAGGGACAGTTGCTGGCCGAGGCCGAAGGCTCGATTTCGGCGGCGGTGCATGCGCCGACCTCGGGCATGATCGTTTCCATCGAGGACAAGCTGATTCCGCACCCCTCCGGCTTGCCGGATATGTGCATCACGCTGAAGACCGACGGCGAAGACCGCTGGATTCCGCACGAGCCCGTAGACTGGCGCCAGCGCAATCCTGCCGAACTCGCGGCCAGCCTGCGGGATTCCGGCATCGTTGGCTTGGGCGGAGCGGCTTTTCCGACCCAGATCAAGCTGCGCCCGAGCGGCGGCTCCGGCGTCAAGACGTTGATCATCAACGGCGCCGAGTGCGAGCCCTACATCACCTGCGACGATATGCTGATGCGCGAGCGCGCCGATGAAATCGTCAAGGGCATCGAAATTGCGCAGCATTTGCTGAAGGCCGACAACTGCATCGTCGGTATCGAAGACAACAAGCCGGAGGCCGAAAAAGCGATGCGTGTGGCTTGTGCCGGGAGTGCGTCGAAAATCGGGGTGGCCGTCGTTCCCACGCTCTACCCGAGCGGCGATGCGCGACGCCTTACCGCGTTGTTGACCGGCATCGAAGTGCCCAGCAGCAAGCGCTCGACCGATGTCGGCATCCAGGTGTTCAACGTGGCGACCATGCTGGCAGTGTATCGTTACCTGGAACACGGCGAGACCGTGACTTCGCGCATCGTGACCGTCACCGGCAATGTCGGGGCTCCGGGAAATTTCGAAGTGTTGCTGGGCTCTTCGATAGAGTTTTTGCTGGCAGCCGCAGGCGGCGCATTGCCCGATACCAACGGCTTGATCATGGGCGGCCCGATGATGGGGTTCAGCCTGCCATCCTCAAAAACGCCGATCATCAAAGCGACTAACTGCATCATCGCCGGCGCGCCCAAGCTGTTCCCGGAACCGCCGCCCGCGATGCCGTGCATCCGCTGTGCGCGCTGCGCCGATGCCTGCCCGGTTAACCTGCAGCCGCAGGAGCTTTACTGGTATGCCCGCGGCAGGAACCTGGAAAAAGCGCGCGAATACCAGCTGTTCGATTGCATCGAGTGCGGCTGCTGCAGTTATGTGTGCCCCAGCGATATTCCGCTGGTGCAGTATTATCGCTTCGCCAAGAGCGAAATCATCGCGCAGGACAAGGCCAAGGAAGCGGCCAGCCTGGCGCGCGAGCGCAACGATTTCCGCCTGGCGCGCATCGAGCGTGAGAAGCAGGAGCGCGCGCAAAAGCATGCGCAGAAAGCCGCAGGCGCCAAGGCTGAGGCTGGTGCCGACGATGCCAAGAAAGCCGCGATAGAGGCCGCGATGGCGCGCGCCCAGGCACAAAAAGCTGAAGTGACGCCGCAGAATACCGAGAATCTCGATCTTGCCGTGCAGGCAAAAATAGCCGATATCGATGCCCGCCGCGCGCAAACCGAAGCCAAAGCGGAAAACAAAGAAGAACAACAGGAAAACTGACCGTGAACCATTCGCCCTATCTCACTGCGAGTCCCAGTGTGAGCGTCATCATGCTCAAGGTGCTACTGGCGCTGGTGCCCGGCATCGTTGCCTACGTCTGGATGTTCGGTTCGGGCATCCTGATCAGCCTGGCGCTGGCAAGTGTTACCGCGCTGGTTTCCGAAGCCATCATGCTCAAGCTGCGCAGCCGGCCGGTATTGCCTTTCCTGTTCGATGGCAGCGCACTGGTCACCGCCTGGCTGCTGGCCCTTGCGATACCGCCGCTGGCGCCATGGTGGCTCATCGTGGTCGGCACGCTGTTCGCGATTGTCGTCGCCAAACAGCTCTATGGCGGGCTGGGCTACAACCCCTTCAATCCGGCGATGGTGGGCTATGCGGTGTTGCTGATTTCGTTCCCGGTGCTGATGACGCAGTGGCCGGCGCCGTTAGCCATAGCGGGCGCCAAGCTGTCGTTCATCGACCAATGGCATTACATCTTCGGCCGCATGCTACCCGCTGGCATCAACCTGGATGCGATCAGCAGCGCGACGCCTCTGGACACGCTGAAAACGCAGTTGCGCTTGCAGCACGGCATGGCCGAGATTACTGCCGCGCCGGTATTCGGCGCGCTGGGCGGCAAAGGCGGCGAGATCGTGACGGGCGCCTATCTGTTGGGCGGGCTTTATCTGCTGCAACAGCGCATTATCAGCTGGCATATTCCGGCGGCGTTCCTGGGCGCATTGGCGCTGGTTGCCGGCGTGTTTTACCTGATTGACGGCACCCATTACGCCGGCCCGCTGTTCCACCTGTTCAGCGGCGCCTCGATGCTGTGTGCGTTCTTTATCGCCACCGACCCGATCAGCGGGCCGACCACGCCCAACGGCAAGCTGATTTTCGCTGCCGGCATAGCCGTGCTGACCTGGCTGATCCGCGTCTATGGCGGCTATCCGGACGGCGTGGCGTTCGCGGTGCTGCTGCTGAACATTTGCGTGCCGCTGATCGATGCGAACACGCAGCCCAGGGTATTCGGACACAAAAAATGAGCGCGTCTATTTTCAAGCATACCTTCAGCACCGCAGGCGTGATGATAGGTTTTACCATTATCGGTACCGCGCTGCTGGCCTACACCTATGCCACGACGCGCGAACCAATCGCCAAAAGCGAAGCCGAAGCGCGCATGGCGCTGTTCCGCCAGATCCTGCCGGAAGCGCTGCACGACAACGACCTGCTGAAGGATGTGAAGAAAATCCCGGCGGGTGGCGACCTCGGCAATCGCGACGAGACCGAAGCCCATCGCGCAAGGCTGGGTGGACAGCCGTCGGCGGTGATTCTGGAGGCGACTGCGCCGGACGGCTACAGCGGCGACATCAAGCTGCTGATCGCGGTGCGCGCCGACGGCGAAATCGTCGGTGTGCGCGTGCTGGCGCACAAGGAGACGCCAGGGCTGGGCGATTATATCGATATCGGCCATAGCGACTGGATAAAAAAGAACTTTGATGGCCAATCGCTTGCCAAAACCCCTGACGACGGCTGGAAGGTGAAGAAAGACAACGGCCGCTTCGACTACATGGTGGGCGCGACCGTTACGCCGCGTGCCGTGGTCAAGGCCGTGCATAAAACGCTGCAATATTTTGCCGCCCACCGCGATGAGTTGTTCGCGGCGGCAGCAAGCAAAGGAAATGCAAAATGAGCCAGAGCTATAAGGAAATCGTTGAAAACGGCCTGTGGAAACAGAACCCCGGGCTGGTGCAGCTGCTGGGTTTGTGCCCGACGCTGGCGGTGACCACCAGCGTGGTCAACGGCTTCAGCCTCGGCCTGCTCACGGCATTGGTGATGGCGGCCAGCAACGGCGCCGTGTCGCCGATCCGCCGCTGGGTCCCGACGGAAATCCGTATTCCGGTATTCATTCTTGTTATCGCCGCACTGGTCACGGTAGGCGACTTGGCGATGCACGCCTATCTGCATGCGCTGCATATCGTGCTCGGCATTTTCATCCCGCTGATCGTCACCAATTGCATCGTGCTGGCACGGGTCGAAGCGTTTGCCGCCAAGAACGATACCGCGCCATCCGCGTTCGACGGCCTGATGATGGGCCTGGGGTTGGCGCTGGTGCTGGCGGTGCTGGGCGGCATCCGCGAGATGGTCGGCAAGGGCACCTTGTTCTCCGGCATCGAGCTGGCATTGGGGCCGGCAGCCAAGCAGTTCGTGGTGACGGTCGTTCCCGATTATCACGGATTCCTGCTGGCCGTGCTGCCGCCGGGCGCATTCCTCGGCCTGGCGTTGCTGATTGCGAGCAAGAACTGGCTGGAGCAGCGCCGCCAGGCAAAAGCCGGCCAGCCCGACGTGCCAGCCGCGCCGGCAATGGCGCATGGGCATTGATCCGTAATTCCGGATGAATGCCAAAACCTGTCGCGAGATTTTCCGCCGGCTAGCCATCGCCATTCCCAACCCCACCACCGAACTGGTACACAATAGTACGTTCGAGCTGCTGGTGGCGGTGATCCTCTCCGCCCAGGCCACCGATAAAGGAGTCAATCTCGCCACCGCCAGGCTGTTTCCCGTCGCCAACACGCCGGAGGCTATCCTGGCGCTGGGCGTGGAAGGCCTGGAGCCATACATCCGCACCATAGGCCTCTACCGCAGCAAAGCCAAAAACGTCATCGAAACCTGCCGCCTGCTGGTCGAGCGCCACGGCGGCCAGGTGCCGGACACGCGCGAGGCACTGGAAGCCCTGCCCGGTGTCGGCCGCAAGACTGCCAACGTCATGCTCAACACCGCTTTCGGCCATCCCACCATCGCGGTCGATACGCATATCTTCCGCCTCGGCAACCGCATCGGTCTGGCGCCCGGCAAAACCCCGCTGGAAGTCGAGCAGAAGCTGCTCAAAGCCGTGCCCAAGGAGTACCTGCACGACGCCCACCATTTGCTGATCCTGCATGGACGCTATACCTGCATCGCGCGGCTGCCGAAATGCCCGGAATGCGTCATTAATGACTTGTGCGAATACAAGGCCAAAACATGAGCGTGGCGACCGGGCTGGCGATGGGCCGGCAGCCGCTGCCGGAACTGGCGCAGAATGCCGTGGCCGAGGCGATGGACAAGGCCGGGTTGCGGGTGGCAAACAGCGTATTGCTGTTCCTGACCTCCGAGTTCGCGCGCGATCCGCAGCCCGCCCTCAAGGCTGCCAGCGTCGCTGCCAGTTGCGTGCAGGTCGTCGGATGCTCCGCCCCCGGCATTTTTACCGACCAGGATTGGGTGCTGGATGCCCCGGCCGCAGCGGCGATGGTATTCGGCGATGGCATCGGCCTGGCACCCGAGCATGCGCCGCACCCGCAGCAACTGCTGATGACGCTGGCTGCGCCCAACGCCATCAACATCACCTGGCTCTCGACCACGGGGCTGAAATTCGGCGGCGTTTCCGGCGATGCCACGGGGCAGGGGCCGTTTTCCGTCTGGCATAACGGCAAGGGAGTCGCCGCAGGGCATTGCGAAGTAGCCTTGCATGGCGCTGCCGGAGCGGTAGGCGCAACGCACGGCGTGCGCGTATTGAGCGCACCGAAGCCGGTAAGCGCGGGGCAGGGGCATGACGTAATTTTCCTCGGCGGCAAGCCGGCGCTGGAAACCTTGCAGCGCGCCTATCCAGGCAACGATGCGCTGCCGCTGCACCGGCTGATGGCGGGCATCACCGATTCGGGGGAATTGTTCAAGCATGGCGATTACCGGCTGTCGCCGCTGGTCTGCGCCAACGAGGCGGATCGGTCAGTCACCTTGGCGCGCCGGGTCGAAGCCGGGCAGCTGGTGTTCTGGGCATTGCGCGAGGCCGACGCGGCCGAGGCCGACCTCGATGCGACGGTCACGGCATTGGTCGATAAGCTGGATGCCGTCCCCGAGTTCGGCCTGCTGTTCTCCTGCCTGGGACGCGGCCCGTATTTCTACAGCGGCGTCGACCGCGATCTGGAACTGCTGAAGCGCAGATTCCCCGGCATGCCGCTGATTGGTTTTTACGGCAACGGCGAAATCGCGCCCATCAACGGCGTCAATGAATTGCTGCAGTATTCGGCAGTGTTGGGGCTATTCCATGGCGCTGTTTAACCCCAGCCGCGACGAAGTCAGGCATTTCTTTTTCGACGCCCGGCGCAAATACCGGGCAGGTGAACCGCTCACCGCACTGGAAGGCATCGCGGTCGAAGTGATCTCGCTGCATCCCGAATACCACGCCGTGCTGGATGCGCCCGAGCGCTACCTGGAGCAGGAGTATTTCCCCGAAATGGGCGAAACCAACCCTTTCCTGCACATGAGTCTGCATCTTTCCATCCTCGAACAGCTCTCCATCGACCAGCCTCCCGGCATCGCCGCCGCGTTTCAGGCGCTGCAGCAGCGCCTGAACGACCCTCACGAAGCGCAGCACGGGCTGATGGAATGCCTTGCCGAAACCGTATGGCGCGCCCAGCGCGACCGTACGCCGCCGGATGCGCAAGCCTACCTGGAGTGCATGCGGAAAAAAACCTCCGGTTTTGCGCGCTAGTCCGGCCTGCCCTGCGAAAAGACCGGCAAGCGCGGCAGCAGAACTTAAGCGAATCGGCGAAGCTCTAAACTGTTGAATATTTCTGGCGCGGTTCGGCTTGCGCCGCATGCGGACGATTCAGGCCATGACGGTCTCTCCCATTTCTCCAATCGGTGTTTTCGGCATCGGGAGCATCTCTCCGGTTACCTCGTTGTTCCCTGTTTCAGCGTCCCGGGAACTGGCCGCTTTCGACAGCAGTTCGACTGTCGTCAGCCTTTCCGGAATCGGGCAATTACTGTCCGCGGTTTCCGCGTTCCAGAGCAATCTCGCGGTGTTGCGGCCGGGTTTGAGCAACAGCGGCAGCGGCCGGAATTTCGGCAACGATTTCGGCAGTCTGGCCGCCGAAGCGCAAAACTTCGTCGATACCTTCAACAGCCTGCAAAACAACCTCAACAATTTGCGGGGACAATTCGGGATATTGCCCGGCGAGCCATTAGCCGGGCAGTTCGTGCAAGCGCTGGATAAGCAGGCGACGGCCGCATTCGACAACGGCAGTTCTGCTTTGACTGCATTGGCCCAGGTCGGGATCGATTTTCAGGCGCCGCCAATACCGGGCAATGGCGGCGCGCTGGGCATAGACCTCAAGGCGCTGCAATCCGCATTCACTGCCGACCGGGCCGGGACGTTTTCGCTGCTGGGGCGCGCGGCCCAGGCATTGGGCGGTCTGGCGTCCGGATTTGAGAGCCAGGCCAGCGGCACAGCTGCAAGCCTGACGCAGCAATCGGTGAGCTTGTTCACTGCCGGATTGACGGGGTCGGGGTTGCAGGGGACGGCTGATCTTCTCGCGCTGGAATTGCTTAACCAGGGCGGAATTGCCAATCTGGGGCCGCGATTGGCCGCATTGAACCAGTTCCTGCTTGTTTCGACCCTGCTGGGTTGACGTGCCGATGATCGGCGGTGGGGGAGGGGAGCCGGCGTGATTCCTGTCAAGCCTTTCTCAGGAAGCAGGCTTTCAGCATAAAGTTGCCGGCGTCCATCTTGCAGTCCACTTCATGGTCGCCGCCGACCAGGCGGATGCTTTTGACCTTGGCGCCCATTTTAAGGGTGATGGACGAGCCCTTGACCTTCGGGTCCTTGATCAGCACCACCGAGTCGCCATCGTTACACACCGATATCCTGCCCGCTTTATCAGCGGATGGTAACATCGTGGAATTTGCAGCAGCACCTGGAGGAAGCTACGCCATATCACGCGAAAGAAATGCCGGAAGCCAAGGCGATGTTAGCCGTGCCTGTATTTATCCTTCTCTCACTATTAAAGAGTGCCACTTCAATTGAATGACCTGAACCCCAGCGATTTATTGACCGATCACTGCGATTACCTCTACCGCTACGCCCTGGTGCGCCTGCGCGACGAATACCTGGCCGAAGACGCGGTGCAGGAAACCCTGCTCGCGGCGCTGTCCGCACAGGACGGCAAGGGTTTTGCCGCGAAATCCGCCGTGCGCACCTGGCTCACCGGCATCCTCAAGCACAAGATCATCGACCATTTTCGGCGTAGCCAGCGCGAACAGCCGTTGCCGGACAACGGGGCTGCCGACGAACCGATGGAGCCGGGGATGGACGAATTCTTTCTCGACGACGGCCACTGGGCCGAGCCGCCGTCATCGCTGGGCAACCCGGCTGCATTGCTGGAACAGCACCAGTTCTGGCAGGTGATGCAGGACTGTCTCGAGCGTTTGCCCAAGGCGCTGGCGCGGATTTTCCTGCTGCGCGAGATTGAGGAAAAAGAAAATGCAGAAATTTGTAAGGAACTGGAAATCTCCCCGACCAATGCCTGGGTGATGCTGTATCGCGCCCGGATGGGGTTGAGAAAGTGCCTGGAGATCAACTGGCTGGAGGGCAACGATGCTTAGCTGCAAACAAGCCAGCCGGCTGGTGTCGCAGTCGCTGGATCGACGTCTGACTTGGCGGGAGCGCTTGAGCTTGAGGCTGCATCTCGCGATCTGCGATGCCTGCCGGCAGTTTTCGCGGCAGCTGGCCGGATTGCGGAGGGCGCTGAGGCATTTTGCGCAACAAGCCGAGAACGACGAGACAGTGCGCTTGTCGGCTGAAGCCCGTGAGCGTATCCGCAATGCCCTGCGCGAGCATGAATGATGCGGAGTCAACGAAGGTACGAAAGGGAGTTGGCAGTAGCACTGGATGGCGCGTTTGCCCCCTGGCTGCGCCCTGGTAGTGCATGCGACCGGAACCAGTTCGCGATGAAGCGCTTGTCGAACGGTGATCTTGGCTGGGTATCTTTTAGCGGCTGCCCCAAGCGGAGCCGCGTCTTGCATCGCAATGGATGCGGTATTTGAAGCCGGCGGCAGAGGGGAGGTTTGATCGAAAAAACAATCGCCGATTTCACTTTTTGCGCCACTTTTCCCGTGTTAAACTTGTGGCCAAATATGGCGGCGCTAAATCCAAATACGTGTAGATTCTCCCGCGAGCGTTCCTTCGTAACGCGCAGGGCCTTGCCCCCTCAAAAAAGCCCTTTATGAACGTCCGTAAATTTTTCGGTTCAAGCACACGCGATGCCCTGAGGCAAGTGCGTGACGCACTGGGCGCGGATGCGTTGATCCTGTCCAACCGCAAGGTAGACGGCGGGGTGGAAATCATGGCCGTGGCCGATGGCGAGATGGACGCGCTGACCTACGGAAACCCAGCTCATCACATGTTGGCACAACATCGGCCGCAACCGGCATCCGGCGAGCGTCCTCCACAGCCGGTAATCGGCGCGGAAACGATAGCCGCGATCCTGCACCGACGCCAAACCGGCAGCGTCGGGCCTACCCAGAGCGTGCGTGCGCCGACGTTCGAAACCATCCGTACCGCCGCCGAGGCGGCAACACCCCAGCCGTTGCCGCCGGAAGAAGCCGTCCCCACCTATACCCGGCCCGCGATCTCGCGCGAGATTCCGCCGGTCGCGGAGTCCGTGCCGCACTTTCAGCCTCAGCCGGAAGATTCTTATCGACTGCCGCAGCATGAGCCGATGCGCGAGACCAGCTTTACGCCACCGCCCGCCGCGCCCGATCCGGTCGTCGCGGAAATGGCGCGCGAACTCAAGCGCATGCGCAATCTACTCGAAGGCCAGCTTTCCGGTTTTGCCTGGGGCGAACTGGTGCGCAACGAGCCGCTCAAGGCCGAGTTGTTGCGCGCGATGTTTGCCGCAGGCTTCAGTCCGGTGTTATCGCGCAAACTGATCGATGCGATGCCGCATGGGCTGGATTTCGAAAAGGGCATGAAATGGCTGCGGGCGGCCATCACCCATAATCTGCGCGCGGTGGAACCGGGCGCGGATGTGATCGAGCGCGGCGGCATCGTGGCGCTGGTCGGGCCCACCGGCGTCGGCAAGACCACTACCGTAGCCAAGCTGGCCGCGCGCGCGGTGCTTAAGTTCGGCGCAAAAAACGTGGCGCTGCTGACGACTGACAGCTACCGGATCGGCGCCCATGAACAGCTGCGTATTTACGGCCGCATCCTCAACGTGCCGGTGCATGCGGTGAAGGATGAAACGGAGCTGGAACTCACGCTGGCCGATTTGCAGCGCAGCCATCTGGTGCTGATCGATACCGTCGGGATGAGCCAGCGCGACCGCCGCATCGCCGAACAGATCGAATTCCTGTGCGGGCGGGGTAACCGCGTGCAACGTCAGTTGCTGTTGCCGGCCACGGCCCAGGGCGTGACGCTGGACGACATCGTGCGCGCTTATCGCGGGGCCGGGATGGACGGCTGTATCCTGACCAAAATCGACGAAGCCGTATCGCTGGCGCCGGCGATGGACTGCCTGATACGCTACGGCATCGACCTGCACTATGTCACCAACGGCCAGCGCGTTCCCGAAGACCTGCATCTGGCCAATGCCACCTATCTGGTGGACCGTGCGTTCAAAGGCCAGGCGGGGCCGGCAACACAGTTGAGCCGGGATGAAATGGCGTTGCAGGATGCCTGGTCCGGTAATGGAGCGGTCCTTGGTTAGGACCGCCGTTGATCAGGCCGAAGGGCTGCGGCGCATGTTTGCGGCCGATGCCGCGTATATGGTTGCGCTGCTCGGCGACGACGAGAACGACATCAGCGCCGCCCTGGCCCTGGCCCTGGCAGGGCAGGAAAAAAAAGTCCTGCTGCTGGACGAGCAATTGCGCGCCGGCGATCCTCACGTCCTGCTGGCCGCTGCGGTGCGCTACGACATCGGCCACGCCTTGCGGGGCGAAAAAAGTTTGCAGGAGATCGCGCTGCCGGCGGCGGGCATCACTTTGCTGCCGGCCGGCAGCGTTCGTCCCGCACACAAGGATGGCGCCCGAGTGCGGTTATTGGCGGCTTTCCACGCATTGGTCGGCAGGTTCGACATCGTCCTGATCCGCGCTGCGGCCGCCGCTCACCGACCCAGTTTCGGCTTCGCCCTGGCCGCGCCCGAGGTGATCGTGCTGTGCACAGGCAGCTCTTCCGGTATTACCGCTGCCTATAGCCAGATCAAGATTGCTGCGCATACTCCGGGAAATCGTCATTTCCGCCTGCTGTTCCGCGGCGTCGAGGAATCTCTGGCCAGCGTCCTGTTCCGCAATCTGGCCGGCGTCTGCCACCAGCACTTGAACCTGATGCCGGATTTTGCCGGTGTTCTGCCCGTGGAACGCAGCGCTGCCGCCGATGCATTGGAGATTTTGGCAGCCGGCATCGCCGGGTGGCCGCAGCCGGAACGGGACGACAGCCGTTTCGAAGCCTTCATGCGCCGTTTGCTCAGCGTGACTGGCACTTTCAAGCCGATCACCACGGATCATTAATCATGCCACTCCATTGCGTGGCGCAACGTCCCGCCTCTGATTTCGCGCCGCTGGTCAAACGCATTGCCTATCAATTGGCGGCCAGACTGCCGGCCAGCGTGCAGGTGGACGATCTGATGCAGGCCGGAATGATAGGGTTGCTGGATGCCATCGGCCATTTCGACCAAACTCAGGGCGCGCAGTTCGAAACCTATGCATCGCAGCGTATTCGCGGCGCGATGCTGGACGAGCTGCGCGAGATCGACTGGGTGCCGCGTTCGGTGCGCAAGAATGCGCGCGGCATCGAAAACACCATCACGCAACTCCAGCAGCAGCTTGGCCATGCGCCCACCGAGCAGGAAATCGCCGATGCCATGGGGCTGGATCTGGCAGAGTATCAAACCATGCTGGCGGATGCGCGCGGCCACCAGCTGGTCTATTACGAAGACTTCCATAATGATGACGGCGATCCGATAGAGTTTAATCTGGCGGACGGGCGTCCAAACCCGTTCGAAACCATCCAGGATCAAGGCATGCGCCGTGCGCTGGTGGAAGCGATAGCGGACTTGCCGGAACGAGAGAAAATGATGATGGCGATGTATTATCAGGAAGATCTCAACCTGAAGGAAATCGGCACCGTCATGGGGGTAAGCGAATCACGCGTCTGCCAGATTCATTCGCAGGCGGTCATGCGCTTGCGCAGCAGGCTCAAGGGCTGGATCGGTTAAGACTGCCGCCCGATGAAAAACCTACCAATCGACATCACTACTTTTGTCGGCATTATCATTGCACTGGGCGCCATCATCGGCGGGCAGGTACTCGAAGGCGGCCATGTTAGCACGCTGATGCAGCTCACCGCCTTCATCATCGTCATTGGCGGTACCATGGGCGCGGTACTGATCCAGTATTCGCTGCCGGTTTTCCTGCTGGGGCTGAAGCTGGTTTCATGGGCATTCGTGCCGCCGCGGGTGGTGCTGGAGGAGGTTATCGAGCAGATCACCGGCTGGGGCAATACCGCCCGCCGCGGCGGGTTGTTGTCGCTGGAGCCCATCCTGGTGGAAATGCAGGATCCGTTCATGAAAAAAGGCCTGCAGATGCTGGTGGATGGTGCCGAGCCGGAAAAGCTGCGCGAGGCGCTGGAAGTCGAGATGGATGCCTACGACGAGCATTATCGACTATCGGCGAAAGTATGGGAATCTGCCGGCGGCTATTCGCCGACGATAGGCATTATCGGCGCGGTGATGGGTCTGATCCACGTGATGGAAAATCTTTCCGATCCGTCCAAACTGGGCGCCGGTATCGCGGTTGCGTTTGTCGCCACGATCTACGGCGTGGGCTCGGCCAATCTGTTTTTCTTGCCGTTGTCGAGCAAAATCAAGTCGGTGATCGGCCGCGAAATGGTCAAGCGCCAGATGGTGGTGGATGGCCTGGTGTCCATCGCCAATGGCGAGAATCCGCGGCTGATCGATACCAAGCTGCGCGGCTTCATCACCTGAGCCCAGCCCATTCTAGATGGCACGCAGAAAAAAACCCGAGGAGCACGAGAACCACGAGCGCTGGCTGGTCTCCTACGCCGACTTCATCACCCTGCTGTTCGCGTTCTTCGTGGTAATGTACGCGATTTCCTCGATCAACGAGGGAAAATACAAGGTGCTCTCGGATTCCATCGTGGAAGCTTTCAAAAGTGCTCCCACCAGCGAAAAAGTGATTTATGTCCAAGCACCCATGCCGCAGGGAACGGTTGAGCACGGCAAACCCATTCCGCAAATTGTGCCGATGCAAATGGATGCTGCTTCCCGGATTGTCGAGGTGGAGAAGGAGAAGCGGCGCGAGAACATGAAATCGGTCGCGACCGATATCCTCAAAGTCATGGAGCCGCTGGTGAAGGGCGGTCAGGTCAAGGTCACCGAGAGCAATCGCGGCATTTCCATAGAAATCAATGCCAGTCTCCTGTTCGAAATTGCCAAGGCGGATCTGAACAAGGATTCGATTTCGGTGCTGACTGCGGTGGCCAAGGTGCTGGCGATAGATACCCATCAGATTCAGGTGGAAGGCCATACCGATAATCTGCCTATCAATTCCCCGGTTTTCCCCTCGAACTGGGAGTTGTCTACGGCGCGTGCCAGCAGCGTGATTCGGTTGTTTGCCGAAAGCGGCGTCGGCGGCGACCGCATGGTGGCGATCGGCTACGCCGACAATCGGCCGGTGGAAGATAACAGTACACCCGAAGGCCGTGCCCGCAATCGGCGTGTAACGGTAATGATATTGGCGGAAAATCAGGGCGGAGTGCAGGACGTCAAACTGGACCCGGACGTAAAACCGCCTCCGAGTCCAGTCTCGGCCACTTCAGCCCGGCCGTAAACCCTCGTTTAACCGCATCAGGCCTTGCCGATAATGCCGCGTGAACTGCCGCCGCCCGGTGGCGTATTTTTCGGCTGACCGTCGGGTCCATACAGATTGGCTTGGTTGGATGCTGCGAGCAAAGCAGACATCGCTTGCTGATTGTGTTGCAGATGATTTTGAATCAGCGTGCCATTGATCTGGTTGGCTTGATGGGCTTCGCTGGCTGTGGCGAGCATGGAGCGCCATGCTTCGGTTGCGGCAGTCCCCGCCTGCGCCGCCCATTTCTCCATGCCGTTGCGGTCGGCTGTCAGCCCCAGCGTGACGATGCGCTCGAGCCGCTGTGCAGCAAGGCGGTTCAGATGTTCAACCTGCTTCAGTTTTGACGTCGAAATCGCCGTGAGCGCGGTAATATCGCCAGCGATCAAGGCCTTCTGCTCGGCCTGCAGTGCGGTCTTGAAGTCGCGGAAAGCCTGCTCTTCAGCCTGCAGGCCTGCGAGCAGCAGCGTATCGATGGAACCGGGTTGAGCCAATGACGAGCTATTTCAGGAGCGCAGGCGTCAGGCCTTGTGTTGCGCGACGAGTTCGCGGGTGGAAGCGATCAGGCCATCGGCGATCTGTTCCGGGTTGATCTTGAAACGGCCTTCGCTGATCGCCTGCTTGATAGCTTCAACCTTGGCGGCATCGAATCCGGAAGCCTGGTTGACGCTGGTTTCCAGCGCCTGCAATTGCGAAGACGTATCGGAAAGGCTGACGCTGTCCTGTTTGGGAGAACTTGCCGCAGAACCCTTGCCGCGTGCGGGTGCCTGGCTGGTGGCGCCTGTGAGCGCGGTCCCTCGTAAAGACCCGTCAATTTTCATGATGTACCTCTTGACTCAACGTTTTCTAGCATACCATCTTAACGACAAAAATGAGGATAACTTTAGAGACTTTTTCCCACCGCAGGGAATAATTTTCCCGGATTCAGGATATCGGCAGGATCGAAGGTTTTCTTGATGCTGCGCATGAAATCCAGCGTGACGGCATCGATTTCCCTGCCGACGAAAGGCCGCTTGGCCATGCCCACGCCATGCTCGCCGGAAAGGGTGCCGTCCAGCCCCAGCACCAATGAGAACACTGCGTCCAGGCATTGTTCCGCACGCTGCATTTCATTTCCGTCGTCCGGGTTTACCAGCAGGTTGACGTGGATGTTGCCGTTGCCCGCATGACCGAAGTTGACGTTGGCAATCTGGTAGCGCGCGGCCAGCCGTTCGATGCCCCCAAGCAGTTCCGGCAGCCGTGACACCGGTACGGCGACATCCTCGTTGATTTTTTTCGGCGCGATGTCGCGTAACAACGGCGACAAGGCCTTGCGCGCCGCCCACAGCGATTGCGTATCGTTGGCCTGCTTGGCCTCGATCAAGCCATCCAGCTGGCAGGCATTGATGATAGCCATCGTTGCTTCGGCGATCTCCTGCTCGGAGCCGTCCACTTCTATCATCAGCAGCGCGCGCATGTCGTCCGGCAGCATGCCGGGATGGCGGTTGCGGATCAGGTTGAGCGCATTGTTGTCGAGGAATTCCAATGCCGAGGGCACGAAAGGCTGTGCCATGATCGCGGCGATGGCATGAGCGCAGCTGGTAGTGTCGCGATACTGCGCGGTAAGCCCGCCGACCGCGCGCGGCAAGGGGGTCAGCTTGAGCGTGGCTTCGACGATGACGGCCAGCGTGCCTTCGGAGCCAACTATCAGCCGCGTCAGGTCGTAGCCTACCACGCCCTTGGTGGTATAACACCCGGTCTTGATCAGTTCGCCGCTGCCGGTGACGGCTTTCAGCCCCAGCACATGGTCGCGCGCGACGCCGTATTTCACCGCATGCGGACCGGCGGCGCAGGTGGCGAGATTGCCGCCTACCGTGCAATACGGCGCGCTGGAAGGGTCGGGCGGCCAAAAGAAGCCCTGGGGACGAATGGCATCCTGCAGATCCTGATTCAATACGCCGGGTTCTATGATTGCCATGCGATTGTCCGGGTCTACCTTAAGGATGCGGTTCATCCGTTCCAGCGACAACGCCACCCCGCCTTGCTCCGGCACGCTGCCGCCAGCGGTGCCGGTTCCGCGGCCGCGCGGCACGACAGGGACGCGATACTGGTTGCAAAGCAGTACCACCGCTTGCACTTCCTCTGCGTTCAGCGGGAAAACCACGGCCTGCGGCGGCCGGAAATTGCGCGAATTGTCGTAGGCATAGGCGTAGCAATCTACCGGATCGGTGAACAGGCGATCCGGTGAGAATGACGATTGCAATGCGGCGAGAAAGCCTGGCGGCAGCATGGCCGTTGGTTATTTTTTCCGGATATAGAGATCGGTAATCGTGCCTTCCGCCATTTCGGAGGCAAAAGCCACGGTTTCCGACAGCGTCGGGTGGGCATGTATGGTTAGCCCGATATCTTCGGCATCGGCGCCCATTTCCAGTGCCAGCACGGCTTCGGCCAGCAGTTCGCCGGCATTGGTGCCGACGATGCCGACGCCGATCAGGCGTTTGCTGCCCTTGTCGAAAATCAGCTTGGTGGCGCCTTCGGTACGGCCGATGGATAAAGCACGTCCGCTGGCAGCCCACGGGAAAGAGGTTTTTTCGATTTCCAAGCCTTTCTGCCTGGCCTCGGTCTCGGTGACGCCGGCCCAGGCCACTTCCGGATCGGTATAAGCAACAGAAGGGATCGCCAGCGCCTGGAATTCGACCTTGTGGCCGGCGATTACTTCTGCCGCCACTTTGCCTTCGTGCGTGGCCTTGTGCGCCAGCATCGGATGGCCGGCGATGTCGCCGATCGCGAAAATATGCGGCACGTTGGTGCGCATCTGCTTGTCCACCGGGATGAAGCCGCGTTCGTCGACGAACAGCCCGGCGTTTTCGGCGCCGATATTCTTGCCGTTGGGGCGGCGGCCGATGGCGACCAGCACACGGTCATAGAGCTGCGGTTCCGGCGCATTGTCGCCTTCGAACGTGACGTGAATGCCGTCTTTCCTGGGGTCGATCTTGACGACCCTGGTCTTGAGCAGGATTTTTTCGAAGCGTTTTTCCATGCGCTTGTGCAGGGGCTTCACCAGGTCTCGGTCGCAGCCGGGGATCAGGCCGTCGCCTAATTCCACGATGGTGACTTTGGAACCGAAGGCGTCGTACACCGTGCCCATTTCCAGGCCGATGATGCCGCCGCCGACGACCAGCAGGCGTTTGGGAATGTCGTCCAGCGCCAGCGCGCCGGTGGAATCCATGATGCGGGGGTCGGTAGCTATGTCCGGAATCTTGGTCGCTTGGGAGCCGGCGGCGACGATCGCGTTATCGAAGGAGATAGAGCTTGCCTTGCCGTCCGCAGCCCGGACTTCGAGGCGATTGGCGGAAGTGAAACGGCCCAGGCCGTATACCACAGTCACGTTGCGCTGTTTTGCCAACTGGGTCAGGCCGTCGGTGAGCTTGTCGACGACGTCGTTTTCTTTCCACGACCTCAATTTGGCGAGGTCGATTTGCGGCTTGCCGAAGCTGATGCCGTGTTCGGCCATTTCTTCCGCTTCGGTGATGACCTTCGCGGCGTGCAACAATGCCTTGGACGGAATGCAGCCGACGTTGAGGCAGACGCCGCCCAGATTGGGATAGCGCTCCACCAGCACCACTTTCTTGCCGAGATCGGCGGCGCGGAAGGCGGCAGTGTAACCGCCGGGCCCGGCGCCCAGCACCAGCACCTCGGCGTGGAGGTCGGCATTGCCGGCGGGGGCGGCTGTAGGAGCGAGGGCCGGCGCAGGCTTGTTTTCAGTCGCCGCAGCAGGTTTCGACGCCAGCACTGTGGCTGCGGCCGTTTCCAGCATCAGGATCAGCGATCCCTTGGCGACCTTGTCGCCGACCTTGACCTTGACTTCCTTCACCGTGCCGGCTTGCGGACTGGGAATATCCATCGAAGCCTTGTCCGACTCCAGCGTGATCAGCGAGTCGTCCTTGGCAATGCCGTCACCGGCCTTGACCAATACTTCGATGACATCGACGCTGTCGAAATTGCCGATGTCAGGAACCTGCACTTCGATAATCTGGCTCATAAAAACCTCTTGAGCCACGGGGAGCACGGGGTAACCCAGAAGGTTTTGCTTTCCCCATGTTGCCGGTGGCTGAAATTTACAGTAACAATCTCCGCACGTCGGACAGCATCACGCGCAGATGGCTGGTGAAGCGCGCGCCGTCGGCGCCGTCGATCACGCGATGGTCGTAGGACAGCGACAGTGGCAGCATCAGGCGCGGCTCGAAGGCCTTGGTCTGGGCATTCCATACCGGTTCGATGCTGGAACGCGACACGCCGAGGATGGCGACTTCCGGGCAATTGATAATCGGCGTGAAAGCGGTGCCGCCGATACCGCCCAGGCTGGAGATGGTGAAGCAGCCACCCTGCATTTCCTCCAGCTTCAGCTTTCTTTCGCGCGCCTTGGCCGACAGTTCGCCCAAGTCGCGCGCGATGTCCAGTACGTCCTTCTGGTTGACGTCGCGGATCACCGGCACTACCAGGCCGTCAGGCGTATCGCAGGCAAAGCCGATGTGATGGTACTTCTTCATGATCAGGCTGTCGCCGTCCGGCGCCAGCGAGGCATTGAAGTTGGGGTAGGTGCGCAGCGCATTGACCACCGCCTTCATCAGGAAAGCCAGCATCGTCAGCTTGACGCCGCGCTTGTTGGCTTCGTCCTGCATCGATTTGCGGAAAGCCTCGAGGTCGGTGATATCGGCGTTGTCGAACTGGGTGACATGCGGGGCGGTGACCCAGTTGCGGTGCAGATTCGCGCCGGAAAGCTTTTTGATGCGCGATAGCGGCTGGGATTCGGTTTCGCCGTACTGGCTGAAATCGATTACCGGCATCTGTGGCACAACCAGACCGCCGCCGCTGGAAAGCGCTTCGCTGCGCGGCTTGGCGAGTTCGCCCTTGACGTAGGCTTGCACGTCTTCCTTGAGTATCCTGCCCTTGGGGCCTGAGCCATTGACCAGGACCAGGTTGGCGCCCAGTTCGCGTGCGAATTTGCGCACCGAAGGGCTGGCGTGCGGCGCTTTGCCGGGAGCGAATTCGGCGCGGGCTGCAACCGGGTCGGGCGTATGCTGCGGCGCGATGGGCTTGGGCACTTCCGGCACCGGACGGCTGGGCGGGGGTACCTCTGCAATAATTGGTGCGGCTTGCGGTGCCGGTGTGACGGTCGGTTCCGGCTTGACGGCAGGTGCTGCGCCAGCCGCGGTTTCCAGGGTCAGGATCAATGTGCCCTGGGCCACTTTGTCACCGACCTTGATTTTCACTTCCCTTACCGTGCCCGCCTGCGGCGATGGAATGTCCATCGACGCCTTGTCGGATTCCAGCGTAATCAGCGAGTCGTCTTTACCGATCGCGTCGCCGGACTTCACCAGTACCTCGATAACATCGACGCTATCGAAATTGCCGATGTCCGGGACTTTGACTTCTATCGTTTGGCTCATTTATCCAACCTTTATTAAACCGTTACCGGATTCGGCTTGTTCGGATCGATGCCGTACTTCTTGATGGCTTCCGCAGCTTTGGTCACGGGCAGCTTGCCGTCGTCCGCCAGGGCTTTCAGCGCAGCCAGCGTGACATAATAGCGGTCCACCTCGAAATGGCGGCGCAAGGCTTCGCGCGAATCGGAGCGACCGAAGCCGTCGGTGCCCAGTGTGACGAAGCGTTGCGGCACAAAAGCGCGGATCTGGTCGGCGAAGGCTTTCATGTAGTCGGTGGAGGCGATGACCGGGCCTTCTGCTTTCTTCAGGCACTTCCCGACCCAGCTTTCCTTCGCCGGTTTTTCCGGGTGCAGCATGTTCCAGCGCTCCGCGTCCAGACCGTCGCGGCGCAGTTCATTGAAGCTGGTCGCGCTCCAGATATCGGCGGAAACGCCCCAATCCTTCTCCAGCAGCTCGGCGGCGGCGATGACTTCGCGCAGGATGACGCCGCTGCCCATGAGTTGGACTTTCGGGCCCTTGGCTTTTGATTTCTTGAACGAATACAGGCCCTTGATGATGCCTTCCTCGGCGCCCTTGGGCATTTCCGGATGGCTGTAGTTCTCGTTCATCACCGTGAGGTAATAGAACACGTCTTCCTGTGCCTCGACCATGCGGCGCAGGCCATCCTGAACGATGACGGCGACCTCAAAGGCGAAGGTTGGGTCGTACGAGACGCAGTTGGGGATGGTCGACGCCAGGATGTGACTGTGGCCGTCTTCGTGCTGCAGACCTTCGCCGTTCAGGGTGGTGCGGCCGGCGGTGGCGCCCAGCAGGAAGCCGCGTGCGCGGGAGTCGCCAGCCGCCCAGGCAAGGTCGCCGATGCGCTGGAAGCCGAACATCGAATAGAAGATGTAGAACGGGATCATCTGCACGCCGTGCGTGCTGTAGGAGGTGGCCGCTGCGATCCAGGACGAGAACGCGCCGGCTTCGTTGATGCCCTCCTCCAGAATCTGGCCGTCCTTCGACTCCTTGTAATACATCACCTGGTCGGAATCTACCGGGTCGTACAGCTGGCCGGTCGAGGAATAGATGCCGAGCTGGCGGAACATGCCTTCCATGCCGAAGGTGCGGGCCTCGTCCGGCACGATGGGCACCACCGATTTGCCGAGTTGCTTGTCGCGCACCAGCGTGGAGAGGATGCGCACGAAAGCCATCGTTGTGGAAATCTCGCGATCGCCGGTGGCGCCCAGCATATTGTCGAACGCCGACAGCGGCGGCGCTTGCAACGGTGCCGCCTGCCGGCGGCGTGCTGGCACATAGCCGCCCAGTTCGGCACGGCGTTCGTGCAGGTACTGCATTTCCGGGCTGTTTTCAGCCGGGCGGTAGAACGGTACATGTTCCAGATCGGCGTCGGATACCGGGATATCGAAGCGGTCTCTGAACGCCCGCAGCGATTCCAGGTCCATCGACTTCTGCTGGTGGGTCGGGTTCAGCGCTTCGCCTGCTGCGCCCATGCCGTAACCCTTGACAGTCTTGGCGAGGATCACGGTGGGTTGGCCGGTATGCTTCACGGCAGCGTCGTAGGCTGCATATACCTTGTGCGGGTCGTGGCCGCCGCGGTTGAGGCGCCAGATGTCGTTGTCGGACATCGAGGCAACCATTTCCTTCAGCTCGGGGTATTTGCCGAAGAAATGCTCGCGTGTGTAGGCGCCGCCCTTGGCCTTGAAGTTCTGGTATTCGCCGTCGACGGCTTCTTCCATGCGCTGCTTGAGCAGGCCCTTGGTGTCCATCGCCAAGAGCGGGTCCCAGTAGGAACCCCAGATCACCTTGAGCACGTTCCAGCCGGCGCCGCGGAAATCGGCCTCCAGTTCCTGGATGATCTTGCCGTTGCCGCGCACCGGGCCGTCCAGGCGCTGCAGGTTGCAGTTAATGACGAAGATCAGGTTGTCGAGTTTTTCGCGCGAGGCCAGCGAAATCGCGCCCAGCGATTCCGGCTCGTCCATTTCGCCGTCGCCGCAGAACACCCAGACCTTGCGGTCGGAGGTGTCGGCGATGCCGCGGTCGTGCAGGTATTTGAGGAAGCGTGCCTGGTAAATCCCCTGCAAGGGGCCTAAGCCCATCGACACCGTGGGGAACTGCCAGAAATCCGGCATCAGCCACGGGTGCGGATAGGACGACAGGCCATGCCCGCCGGTTTCCATGCGGAAATTGGCCATCTGTTCTTCGCTGATGCGGCCTTCGAGAAAGGCGCGGGCATAGATGCCGGGCGAGGAGTGGCCCTGGAAATACACCAGGTCGCCACCGAATTTGTCATTGGCCGCGCGGAAGAAATGGTTGAAGCCGATGTCGTACAGCGTGGCCGCAGACTGGAAGCTGGCGATGTGGCCGCCTACGCCCGGCGATTTGTCGTTGGCGCGCAGCACGCAGGCCACCGCATTCCAGCGGATCAGTGCGCGGATGCGGCGCTCCATCGCCGGGTCGCCCGGCAGCTTGGCCTGCTGGTGCAGCGGGATGGAATTCAGATAGGCCGTGGTCGGGTTGAACGGCAGATAGGCGCCGGAGCGGCGCGATTTGTCGATCAGGCTTTCCAGCAGGAAATGCGCGCGCTCTATTCCTTCCTGTTCAAGTACCGCATCGATGGCATCCAGCCATTCATGCGTTTCCTGCGGGTCGATGTCAGGGCTATCGGGCACATATGCCATGGGCTTGCTCTCCTGGAATACTTTTGGGCTGGCCGCTAACGGTATAATCTCCGTTTCACGGCGTGACAATGCAGCGCCGGGCTGCTGGCGAAAGGCGCTATCTTCGCTATTTTGACCCCGGCGGTCAAGTTTAAACTACTCTGCGAGAAGTAATAATGACGGCCAAACTCATTCAAAATCAAAGCGATATTACGGATCATGTGGCTGCAGGTGCTGGCCATTTGCTGCTTATATTGCCTCCGCAGCAGCCCCATGCGCCATTGAACGAAGTGCTCGACGCCAGGCTGAAACGGCACAAGAGCAAATATGCGGAGCTGGCGAAATCCCCGCTGGTGGCCGATCTGCCGCAAGGCGGCAAGGCGGCGTGGGTGATCGTCGATCCGAAACTATCCGCTTTCGAGCGCCACACCGCATTGCGCAAAGCCATCCAGCCGTTGCTGGAGGAAGGGCCGTCCGTCTTGACCATCGCCGTATTCGGCAATGACGAGGTGCGCCGCCTGGCGGCGGAAAGCGCGCTGTACGTGGCCTGGCTCAATTCCGCCGAGTTGCCCAGCCGCAAGAAAAAGCAGGACCGCAAGCCGCTGAAGAAGATCGAACTGTATGGATGTCGGCAGGCGGGCGGTTTTGCCGCGACCCAGGCGCTGGCCGAAGGCAATACGCTGGCGCGCAGCCTGACCATGCTGCCGCCCAACGAACTCACGCCCGGCATCTACCGCGACAAAGTGCAGGCGCTGGCGCAAGAGCACGGCTGGAAGTACGAGGAATACGACCTGAAAAAGCTGCGCAAGCTGGGTGCCGGCGCCTTTGTCGCGGTGGCGCAGGGCTCCGACCCGGACGATGCCGCGATCGTGCATCTGAGCTACCGCCCGGACCAGGCGCGCAAGCACGTCGCGCTGGTGGGCAAGGGCATCTGCTTCGATACCGGCGGGCACAACCTGAAGCCGGCGCGCTACATGCAGGGCATGCACGAAGACATGAGCGGCTCGGCGGTTAGCTTAGGCATCCTGCTGGCGGCGACGCGCGCGAAATTGCCGATAAACATCGACTGCTGGCTGGCGCTGGCGCAGAACCATATCAGCTCCAAGGCCTACAAGCAGAACGACGTGGTGAGAGCGCTCAACGGCACCACCATCGAAATCGTCCATACCGACGCCGAAGGCCGCATGGTGCTGGCCGATACCCTGACACTGGCGTCCAGGGCCAAGCCCGAGCTGATGATCGACTTCGCCACGCTCACCGGCAGCATGGCGACGGCGCTCGGAGACCGCTATAGCGGCATCCTCGGCAATCGGCCCGAACTGTTGTGCAAGGCGGTGAGCATAGGCCAGGCGGCCGGCGAGCGGGTATGTGCTTTCCCGTTTGACAGTGATTACGACGTCGACCTCGACTCGAAAATCGCCGATATCAAGCAATGCACGCTGGAGGGCGATGCCGACCATATTCTCGCGGCACGCTTCCTGTCGAAATTTATCGAGAACGATCCATCCTGGCTGCATGTCGATCTGTCTTCCAGCAACCGCAAGGGCGGGCTGGGCGCGGTGGCGAGCGATGTGAACGGCTTCGGGGTGGGGTTGGGATTGCGTTTGCTGCAAGATATTTGAGCATCGCCGACACCAATCCGGATGTTAACGAGGCACCTGAAATATCTACAGCACTACCCGGCTGCGCTGCAAGACCGGGTGCGGCAGCTGGCAGAGCGGAACCGGCTGGGTGAATACATCGCCCAGCGCTACCCGCAACAGCACCTGGTGCAAACCGACAGGGCGCTGTACCAGTACGCCGCCGAACTCAAGCAAACCTATCTGCGCAACGCCCCGCCACTGGATAAAGTGCATTACGACAGCAAGCTGGACGTGCTGCACCACGCGCTGGGGCTGAACACGGCGATTTCGCGCGTGCAGGGCAACAAGCTCAAGGCCAAGAAGGAAATTCGCATCGCTTCATTGTTCAAGGCCACGCCTCCCGAGTTTTTGCGCATGGTCGTCGTGCACGAACTGGCCCACCTCAAGGAGCGCAACCACGACAAAGCCTTCTACCAACTGTGCGAGCACATGCAGCCGGGCTATCACCAGCTGGAATTTGATCTGCGGGTGTACCTGGTGTGGCGGAGCATGGGTGCCGATGGCAAGGTAACGGTCGAGAGGTAAGTGAGTTTCTTATGCGATATCGGGGCGATTCATCCTTATAATAGCTGTAGGGCGTCACACGTTCATAATCCTTCTTAACAAGAGGAGATACAAATGAAACAATATGGTGCGGAATTCCTTGGGACGTTTTGGCTTGTTCTTGGCGGGTGCGGAAGTGCGGTGCTTGCTGCCGCGTTTCCGAATGTTGGCATCGGTTTGCACGGCGTTGCGCTTGCATTCGGCCTCACGGTGTTGACTATGGCCTATGCCATCGGCCACATCTCTGGCTGTCACCTCAACCCAGCAGTCTCGGTTGGACTTTGGGCTGGCGGCCGCTTTCCTGCAAGCAAGCTCTTTCCCTACATCGTGGCGCAAGTCCTTGGCGCTATCGTCGCCGGCGGCGTGCTCTACGTCATCGCCAGTGGCGCTGAAGGTTTCGATGTTTCCAAGGGGTTTGCATCGAACGGCTATGGCGCACATTCGCCCGGCGGCTACTCTCTTCTGGCAGCGCTGGTCAGCGAGGTGGTCATGACTATGTTCTTCCTGTTGGTCATACTTGGCGCAACCGACAAGCGTGCACCGGCGGGCTTTGCCCCTATCGCGATTGGCTTTGCGCTGACGCTGATTCACCTCATCAGCATCCCTGTGACAAATACTTCAGTCAATCCCGCGCGAAGCACGGGTGTTGCCTTGTTCGTCGGTGATTGGGCTGTCGGTCAGCTCTGGCTCTTCTGGGTTGCTCCCATTGCGGGCGCATTGCTCGGTGCGGTGACCTATCGTTTTATTGCCAGCGAGGAAAGCTGAAAACGCAACTTTAGTTTCAGCGGGCTGCCTTCGGTAGCTCGCTGAACTCAAGCATTCATGTATCTGTTGGGGGTGATCGCAGGCATTATTATGGACCCTCTAGAACCCAACCATCATGATCCTCGACCATCTAGCCAACGCCAACCGCTACACCACCCTACATGCGCTGTTTCCGTGCGCCTTTGAATTCCTGACCAGTACTGATCTTCGCGCCTTGGCGCCGGGCCGCTACCCCATCGAAGGCGATCGCCTGTTCGCCATTGTGGAAGCGGTTGCCGGGCGCAGCCGCGAGGCGGCGAAACTGGAGTGCCATCGCAAATACATCGATATCCAACTGGTGCTGGACGGGGTGGACGAGATGGGGTGGAAGCCGGTGCGCGATTGTCGCCAACCGGTGGCCGATTACAGTGCCGAGCGGGACATCCGGTTTTTCCGCGATGCCCCGACAAGCTGGATCGCGACGCCGCCCGGCGCTTTCTGCATTTTCTTCCCCGAGGATGCGCACGCGCCGCTGGTCGGCGCGGGCAGCATCCGCAAGGTGGTGCTCAAGATCGCGGCGGAGTGAGCGTTTATTTACAGCCCTCGCATTTGCCCTGCGTCGTCGCCATGCCCTTCACTTTATCCAGCCCTTTCACGTCCTTCAGGACGGTGCCGTCGAGCACGGCTTCGCCGATGTCCGCACCGGTGAGGTCGGCGCCGGTCAAGTCGGCCTTGCTGAAATCCACGCGGAACAGGTTGGTATTGCGCAGGTTGGCGCCGCGCAGGTCGGCGAAACTGAGGTTGGCGCGGTTGATGTCCGAACCTTCGAAATTGGTGCCCATGAACTTGCCGCCGACACTATCGAACTTCATCTGCCCCATCGGCTGATTGCCGAGATCGAGGCCGAAGCGGCCGTTGCGCACGTCGGCCTCGCTCATGTCCACCGCACCCAGGGTGCCGATGACCCGTGCGTTGACGAGCTTGGCGCCCTTGAAACTATTTTTTTCATAGATCGGCTGGAACAGCGTGGCGTTGGTCAGGTTGGCGTTGGTGAAATTGGTCTTTTCGATGCGCGCGAGGTTGAGATAGGCGTTGGTCATGTCCACCCCGGTGAAGTCGGAGCCGCGCAGATCGGCGCCAAACAGGTTGGCGTCGACGAATCTGGCGTTGCGCAGATCAAGGCCGCTCAAATCCTGGTAGCTCAAATCCTTGCCGGAGAAATCTGCGGGTTTTTCCAGAGTCGCCTGTTTGATCAGGCTGCGAACCTGCTCGGAACTGACCTTTTCTTTGGTTGTGGCACCGATCTTTTTCTCGAACTCGCGCGCTTTGCGCATGTTCTCGGCGGTGTTCATCAGGAACATGTCCTTGGATTGCCGGCTGGAAAAGCAGTAAACCTTGCCTTCGTTTTCCCATTTCACGGAACAGTCGGTGGCGACTTCCCTTCCCATGGCCATGCTCATGGAACAGTTCTTGTTGAATTCCTCGGCCCCGGCGGCGGTGGCGACAAGCAAAAACGCCAGCAGCGAAACGGCGGTTGTCTTCATGATGAACCTCCTCCTGATGTATGTCCCTGAATTTTAGACCCATCCGCAGGTATTAGTTCGCCATATGGTACGAAATGTAAAATTTTGTAACTGACCGGCCGGACAGTCAACCAGAGCAATTGCACCTGCGTTATTCACTCAACTGCCGGCAAATGTGCCGACGGGATTTCCAACAACAGAAGGAGGTTGCAACGTGAAAGCCTTGAAAATCAGTACAGCCTTGATGCTGGTCGGTGCGATAGCATCGCCGGCCATGGCTGACGACGCTTATTACGATACCGCGCGGGTGCTTTCCGTCGTCCCGCAGACCGAACGCATCAATGCTCCGCGTCAGGAATGCCGCACCGAATACATCCGCGAATCCGCCAGCTCAGGCGACCGCGACATCGGCGGTTCCATCATCGGCGGTATCGCCGGCGGTCTCATCGGCAGCCAGATCGGCAAGGGCAAGGGCCGCATCGCAGGCGCCGCGGTAGGTGCCGCTACTGGTGCCATCGTCGGCGACCGTATCGACAACCGCGACCGCCGCGATAATGTCTACACCACCCATCCGGTGGACCGCTGCGTCACGGTGGACAATTGGCAGACCGTCACCCGCGACTACCTGGTGACCTACCGCTTCAATGGCCGCGACTACACCGCGACGATGCCCAACGACCCGGGTAACACTATCAGGGTAAGAGTGGCGGTCTCGCCGGATTACGACAGCCGCGTGAGCTATCTCGAGCCTGGCGATCGCCACGACAATGGATGGCATCGCGGCTGGGACAAGCGCCATCGCGACCATGATTGGGATGAATGAAACTGACTGACAGGACTCAAAAGGTCCGTGCATGACAAAACCGCCGGCGATCCCGGCGGTTTTTTTATATGCGGGGAAAGCCCTCTTGGTATAAGGTATTAGAAAAACTGAAATTTCCACCAATGGACCGTCTTCACAAAATCTATCAGCTCCATGGACTATTGCGCGGGCGCCGGACGGTTGTACCATTGGTACTCATCATGGAACATCTCGAATGTTCCCGCGCCACGGCCAACCGCGTCATCCGGGAGATGCGCGATTATCTGCAAGCACCCATCGATTACGACCGCACATATCAAGGATACCGCTACGGTGACGACCGCTACGAACTCCCCGGTTTGTGGTTCTCCGCCGAGGAAATCCTGGCCCTGCTTTCCATGCAGAGGCTGCTGGCCGAAGTTGGCTCCGGTTTGCTCGATGCGCAACTGGCCCCATTGCGGCAGCGTATCGAAAAACTGCTTGAATCCGAACACCTGGGCGGCGGCGAAATCCATCGTATTCGTCTTCTGCCGATGGCGGCGCGTGCTCCCGATGGCGCGTTATTTCAGACAGTTGCCGGCGCCTTATTGCGCCGTCGCCGCATGGAAATTGTCTACCATGCCCGCGGCAACGACGACGAAGCCGCGCGCACTGTTTCACCACAACGCCTTGCGCACTACCGCGACAACTGGTATCTCGATGCCTGGTGCCACAGCCGCCAGGCACTGCGCAGCTTTGCCGTCGACCGCATCCGCAGCATCCATGTGCTCGACACCCCCGCCGACAATATCTCCGACGCCCGACTGGACGCCCATTTCGCCGACGGCTACGGCATCTTCGCCGGAGCCGCCCGACATACCGCCATCCTGCGCTTTACTCCTGAACGCGCCCGCTGGATTGCCGAAGAGCGCTGGCATCCGCAACAGCAGGGGCGATTCCTCGACGATGGCGCATACGAACTGCAAATCCCCTATGCCGACCCGCGCGAACTGGTCATGGACATTCTGCGCCATGTACCCGAAGTGGAAGTTGTCGCGCCCGAGGAACTCCGGCAGGAAGTTCGCTCGCGCCTCAAGGCTGCATTGGGTCGCTTCGGGGCGTAGCAACAATGCCGTCATTCCGGGCCTTACCTCGAATCCAGATTTTTGTTTTGCAGGCTCATGTTTTGAGACTGTGAGTGTGGAAAATGAGCAAAGCGAATTTCAGTAGGGGCTAATCTTCAAGTTATGCCGAAACTAAAATGGCGATAGTCGGAAACCAAAGGGGAAGCCATGTTGCGGCGAGCATTTTTGAAATCATTGACGGCATTGGCCGGCGGAATCGCCCTGCCCGGAGCCGCCCACGCCAGCCGCGAGACATGGAAAACCTTGCAGACCTCCCCCGTGGCCGGGTTTCAATACCATCACGGCGACGCATTATGGCCGCAACTCGCCGTCGGCCAGCCAATCACGCTGACGCGCGAAGCCGATAATCCGTATGACGAACGCGCCGTGCGCGTGGAATGGCAAAGTTTTAAATTAGGCTATATTCCTCGGCTGGACAATGCAGCCATTTCGCAATTGCTGGACCGCGGAGAAACGCTGGATGCGTTGATTGTTGGGCTGGAGAACAGCAGTAATTCTTGGGACAGGGTTAAGGTGGAAGTGAGATGGCGGATGTAAACGACAAACGGGACCAGCAGCCTCTGGCGCATGTCCGGCAGTTGCCGGATGGCACATGGGTGGAGCATTGGCTGATTGAACATTCTCATGCTGTGGCACGTCTGGCGGGGATATTTGCCTCCGACTTCAACAGCGTCGGCTGGGCGAGCCTTTCCGGCTTGTGGCACGATTTTGGCAAGTACCGTGAGAAGTTCCAGTCTTACATCAAGACCAAAAGCGGATATGACCCGGAGGCCCATATCGAAGGTACGTCGGGCCGGGTGGACCATTCCACGGCGGGCGCGATTCACGCGGTGGAAACGCTGGGCTTGCATGGGCGCATTCTCGCTTATTTGATTGCCGGGCATCATGCCGGATTGCCCGACTGGAACAGCCAGGAAGAAGGGCCGTCCGCGCTATTCAACCGGCTGGAAGCCGGGAAGAACGCAGGCTACCTGCAAGAGGCGCTGGCGGGTGGGCCACCGCAAGACATGCTGGCCCGGCCGCGCCCCATCGACCTCCCGCCGCAAGGCACATCCATGGCGCTGTGGGTGCGAATGCTGTTTTCCTGCCTGGTGGATGCCGATTTTCTCGATACCGAAAAGTTCATGGACGAGGGCCGATCGGCGTTGCGGGCGGATTATCCCGATCTCAGGGAATTGCTGGCACGCTTCGACGCCCACATGGAAGATGTAACGAGCAAGGTTGCTCCATCAAAAGACACCCCTGTGAATCGCATTCGCGCCGACGTGTTGCACCAATGCCGCAAAAAAGTGGCGCTGCCGTCCGGCCTGTTTTCGCTTACCGTGCCGACGGGCGGCGGCAAGACACTTTCCAGCATGGCTTTCGCGCTCAATCATGCGGTACATCACGCCAAGCGGCGCGTGATCTATGTCATTCCCTACACCAGCATCCTCGAACAGACGGCGGAAATTTTCCGCGGCATTTTCGGTGACGAGAATGTTATCGAACACCACAGCAATCTCGACCCCGACAAGGAAGACTCGCGTTCCAGGCTAGCGACGGAGAATTGGGATGCGCCCATCATCGTCACCACCAACGTGCAATTTTTCGAGTCGCTGTTCGCCGCCAAAACCAGCCGCTGTCGCAAGTTGCACAATATCGTCAACAGCGTCGTCGTGCTGGACGAGGCGCAGTTGCTGCCGCCGGAATTCCTGACGCCCATATTGCATACGATGCGAGATCTGACGCACGGCTACGGGGTTAGCCTGGTGCTGTCCACCGCCACGCAACCCGCGTTCTCGCCGCGCTCGAAGTTTGCCGGGTTGGCTGACGTGCGCGAATTGATGGACGACCCGGATGCGCTTTATGTCGGCCTCGAACGGGTGCAAACGCAATTGCCTGAGGCTGACCGTGCCCGACAAAGCTGGGAGCAAATCGCCGACAAACTCCTTCAACACGACTCGGTGCTGTGCATCGTCAATTCCCGTAACGATTGCCGTGAGCTGCACAAACTGATGCCAGAAGGCACGATCCACCTCTCGGCCCTGATGTGCGGCGAGCATCGCAGCCGGATCATCGCCGACATCAAGCAGCGCCTCAAGGATGGCATCCCGACGCGCGTCGTCAGCACGCAGTTGGTGGAAGCCGGGGTGGACATGGATTTTTCCGTGGTCTATCGCGCCATGGCCGGGTTGGATGCCGTCGCCCAGGCCGCCGGGCGCTGCAATCGCGAAGGCATGCTGCCCGAAAAAGGCTTGGTCGTGGTGTTCGAGCCGCCCAAGGATGCCGCACCAGGATTGCTGTCGAAGGCGCAGCAAAGCGGGCGTGAAATTATGCGGCTAACCGAAGGCGATCCGCTCACGCGCGAGCGCTTCGAGGCGTATTTCCGGCATTACTACGCCAGCCTCAACAACCTGGACAAGGCTGAAATAGTCGGCCTGCTGGATATGCACAATCGGGGGGGCGCCTTGCACGGTGAATTCAACTTCCGCACTGCCGCCAACCGTTTTCGCCTGATCGACGAGGAAGGCCAGACCGCCGTCGTCGTGCGCTACGGCGACAGCCCCGCGTTGATTGCCGCGCTGCAAGCCGGCGGCAATATGGAGCCGCATCAGCGGCGCGGGATATTGCGCCGCCTACAGCGCTATACCGTCAACATCCGCGAGCGTGAATGCAAAAAGCTGATGGCAAGCGGAGACGTGCGGGAAATTTCCCCGGACGTTTTCGTGCAGGCATCGGATGGGCTGTATCACCCCGATATTGGCTTGGTCGTGGATGGAGTGTTGGATGCCGCAGGCCTGGTTTCATGAAATGGCGTATGATATGACCATGATTATATGACCATGGAGAATAAAATGGAAATACCCGCCGGAGAATTCAAGGCCAAATGCCTCAAGTTGATGGATGAAGTGGCGAGCACCCACGAGTCGGTGGTTATCACCAAACGTGGCAAGCCTGTCGCGATGATGGTGCCGGTGGAACCGGAACAGGCCGCGCCGCTGTTCGGCTATATGTCGGGCACCGCGACCGTGCGCGGCGACATCATCGCGCCCATTGATGTGGAGTGGGAGGCGGAAAGCGTGGAGGGTGTGGCATGACCTCGGCGCATCCCCTCCTGTTGCTGGATACCCACGTCTGGTTGTGGTTTGCCCTGGGCAATGCCGAACGCCTTGCTGCTTCGGTGCGCGAGGAAATCGAGAATGCCGTGCACGAAGGCAGGCTGGCCGTCTCGGCCATTTCGGTATGGGAAATCGGCATGCTGGAAGCCAAGGGACGAATCGCTCTGGGCCTGCCGTGCGAAAAATGGGTGGCCGCCGCGCTGGCCTTGCCCGGACTGCGCCTGATTGGACTGGAGCCGGAAATCGCCGTCGCCAGCTCTCGCCTGCCGGGAGAATTGCATGGCGATCCGGCAGACCGCATTCTGGCGGCCACGGTCAGGGCGCGTGACGCCGTGCTGGCGACAGCGGACGAGCGTTTGGGGGAATATGGCAGGGCGGGATTTATGCGGGTGTTGGAAGTGAGGTAAGCGAGGGGAAAGTTTCCCCTCGCTTTTATTACAACCTTAACCTCATCTAGGTTTCAACCCTCGTCTTGAGACGACGCAAGAGGATTATCCGGTGTGTGAGTGAAATAAGCAATACCTTTACCCATTCTAGGAATAATGTGATATTCTGCCGCCATCGTAAGTATGCAATGGTGGCGACTATGGATTGGCCCAAAATTATTCGCGAACTGCGTTTGTTGACGACGCAGCTTCAGACGGATCGGTTTTATGCCTTGTATCTGTTGCTTGGGCTGATGGTATTTGCCTATTTGACTCGCTAACAACATGGGGAAGCGATGAAAACCTATTGTCTTGAAGTCACTGGCGATTTCGCCTGTTTCACCCGGCCGGAAATGAAGGTCGAGCGGGTGAGCTACGACGTGATGACGCCATCCGCTGCCCGCGCGGTGTTCGAGGCCATCCTGTGGAAGCCGGCGATTCGCTGGCAGGTGAGCAAAATCGAGGTGTTGAAGCCGATCAAGTGGATCACGTTGCGGCGCAACGAGGTCGGCGCTGTGGTTTCCGTGCGCAATGCGCAGGAGGCGATGAATAAGGGTTCCGGCAACATCGGCCTCAACATCGAGGACGAGCGCCAGCAGCGCGCCGGGCTGTTTTTGCGTGATGTGGCCTACCGCATCCACGCCCATTTCGAGTTGCTGCCCGATGCCGGGGAAAACAACACGCCGGGCAAATTCCTGGGTATGTTCGAGCGCCGCGCCGAGAAGGGCCAGTGCGTGAACCAGCCTTATCTGGGATGCCGCGAATTCGCTTGCGATTTCCGGCTGGTGGATACGGCCCAGCTGCTACCGGCCCCGATCAGCGAAACCCGCGACCTGGGCTGGATGTTGTACGACCTGGATTACGCCAAGCCTGCCGACCCGCAACCGCGCTTTTTCCGCGCAAGGCTGGAAAACAGCGTGCTGCAAGTGCCGGGCTGGGATAGCGAGGAGGTGCGGGGATGATATTGCAAGCGCTCAACGACTATTACCAGCGCAAGACCCGACTGCCGGAGAGCGATCTGGCGCCGCCCGGTTTCGAGCAGAAGCCGATTCCCTATCTCGTGGTGCTGACAGCGGCTGGCGAATTCGCCGCATTGGAACCTACCAGCGAGGGCGAAGGGAGAAATCGGGTCGCCAAATCCTTTCTGGTGCCGCAGACGGTCAAGCGTTCGTCCGGCGTTGCCGCCAACCTGCTGTGGGATAACCCCGGCTATGTATTCGGCGTGGATGGCAAGGGCAAACCGGAGCGGGCGCGTGAGCAGCATCTGGCCTTTGTCGCGGCCATCCACGATAGGTTCGCGGAATCCGACGATGCCGGGATACGCGCGGTGCTGGCCTTTCTCGAACGCGGCGATTTTGACGCGGTGTTTGCCAACCCGCGCTGGGCGGAAATTTTGGAAAGCGGGGCCAACCTGACCTTCCGACTTGAAGGCGACCCTTACCCGGTTTGCGAACGCGAGGCGGTGACGGCGGCGCTGTCGTCCGGCGGGCGGGAGGATGGCGCGGAAAGCGCGCTGTGCCTGGTGTCCGGCGAGGACGACGTGATTGAGCGCCTGCATCCCTCGGTCAAGGGTGTGTGGGGCGCGCAGAGTTCCGGGGCGAATATCGTTTCGTTCAACCTCGATGCGTTCCGTTCCTACGGCAAGGAGCAAGGCGCAAATGCGCCTGTGGGCAAACGCGCGGCCTTTGCCTACACCACAGCGCTCAACCATCTGCTGGCAAAAGGCTCGCGGCAGCGCATCCAGGTGGGCGATGCCTCCACCGTGTTCTGGGCGGAACAGCCGGGGCACGCAATGGAAACGCTGTTTTCCAGCGTGTTCGGCGAGCCGGACAAGGACAATCCCGATACCGGAACGCAAGCCGTCGCGGCCTTGCTTGCCGGGCCGCAAAGCGGCGTGAGCAATTTCGAGGATGACGGCACGCGCTTTTACGTGCTGGGGCTGGCGCCCAACGCCGCGCGCATCGCGGTACGCTTCTGGCATTGCAAAACCGTGGGCGAACTGGCGGTCAACATCCGCCGTCATTTCGACGACATCCGCATTGCCCATGCCCCGCACGAGCCGCAAACGCTTTCGCTGTTCCGCCTGCTGGTTGCCACGGCGACACAGGGCAAGGCGGAAAACATCCCCCCCAATCTTGGCGGCGAGTTGATGCGCGGTATCATCGAAAACTTGCCGTACCCACAAACCCTGCTCTCCGGCACGATTCGCCGTATCCGCGCTGAACAAGAAGTTACCTACCCGCGCGCCGCGATCATCAAGGCATGCATCAACCGTCACTCAGGCAAGGAGGAACTCAAGGTGTCACTGGACGAAAGCAATACTAATCCCGCCTATCGGCTGGGCAGGCTGTTCGCGGTGCTGGAAAAAATTCAAGAAGTAGCCCAACCCAATATCAATGCCACGATTCGAGATCGCTTTTATGGTGCGGCATCGAGTACACCCGTTACGGTGTTTCCAACCTTGCTTAAGCTCAAGAATCATCATGTAGCTAAACTGGACGAGCGAGGAAGGAAGATTCTTTATCGTGCTTTTGAAGACAACAAGCCCGATGATTACATAGCAAAAATTTTTATCGGCATCGACGATTTCCCTCCTCAGCTTAGATTGCAAGACCAAGGCAGTTTCGCCGTCGGCTATTACCACCAGCGGCAGGCATTCTTCACCAAATCCGAACCCACCACTCAGGGAGAATAACATCATGGCACTGAATAACCGATACGACTTTGTCCTGCTGTTCGACGTGAAGGACGGCAACCCTAACGGTGACCCGGACGCAGGCAACCTGCCGCGCGTGGATGCGGAAACCGGGCGTGGCTTGGTGACGGATGTTTCCCTCAAGCGCAAAGTGCGCAACTTCGTCGGCATCGTCAAGGGCGAACAGCCGCCATTCGAGATTTACGTCAAGGAAAAAGCCATCCTCAACAAGCAACACGAGCGCGCTTACCAAGGCATCGGGGCTGCCGACCTGCTGGGTGGCGAGGACAAGAAGCGCAAGGGCGGCGACAAGGTGAATGAGGCACGCGACTGGATGTGCAAGAACTTTTACGACGTGCGTACCTTCGGCGCGGTCATGTCCACCGGCGTCAACTGCGGCCAGGTGCGCGGCCCGGTGCAGCTGACTTTTGCCCGCTCCGTCGATCCGGTCGTGGCGCAGGAGCATTCCATCACCCGCATGGCCGTTGCCACCGAGGCCGAAGCCGAAAAGCAGGATGGCGACAACCGTACCATGGGCCGTAAATTCACCGTGCCATATGGCTTGTATATCGCCCACGGTTTCGTCTCCGCCCATCTCGCCAACCAGACCGGCTTCTCGGAAGAAGACCTCGAATTGCTCTGGAAGTCGCTGGAGCAAATGTTCGAGCATGACCGTTCCGCCGCCCGTGGTGAGATGGCGACACGCGGGCTGTATGTATTCAGGCACGACAGCCAGCTTGGCAACGCCCCTGCTCACAGCCTGTTCTCCCGCATCCAGCCCAAACTCAACGATGGCGTTGCCGTGCCGCGCGATTTCTCGGACTATACTGTTTCCGTGAATGAGGAGGGGATGCCGCCCGGCGTCACGCTTGAAAGGAAGGCCTGAAATGAACGAAATCCTGTTTCTTGTCGAAGACGCGCCGGAGGGCGGATATACGGCGCGGGCACTCGGAACGTCCATCTTCACCGAGGCGGACGATCTGGAAACCCTGCACCAGCAAGTGCGCGACGCGGTGCATTGCCATTTTGACGAAGGCCATGCCCCGCAGATGATCCGCCTGCATTTCACCCGCGAGGAAGTGATCGCGGTATGAAGTTGCCGCGTGACCTGTCCGGTGCGCGACTTATCAAGGCGCTGGAGCGGCTGGGGTATCAGGCCACCCGGCAATCAGGCAGCCATGTCCGCCTGACTTGTGCTTCTCCCGAGGAGCATCATCTGACCATCCCATTGCACGATCCATTGCGGGTGGGCACATTGGCGGCGATTCTGGCGGATGTCGCCGCGCATCACCGGCTGACGCGGGATGCGCTGATTGCCAGACTATTCGGCTGAATTCGATGGAAACCGGCGAGCCCGATGACCCGCTCATGCTTTCTGCCCTCCAGCACTGGAGTTATTGCCCGCGCCAGTGCGCCTTGATCCATCTGGAGCAGGCTTTCGACGAAAATGTCCACACTATGCGCGGCAACGCGGCGCATGAGCGGGTGGATGAGCCGGGCTGGGAAACCGCTCCCGGCGCGCGTATCGAACGCGCGTTGCCGGTGTTTTCCGATACTCTGGGGTTGGTAGGCAAATGCGACGTGGTGGAATTCCGCACCGATGGGACGATCTACCCGGTGGAATACAAGCACGGCAAAAAGCGCGAAAAACTGCACGACGATTTGCAGTTGGCCGCGCAAGCGGTTTGCCTGGAAGAAATGACCGGCAAGCCCGTACCCAAGGGTGCGATTTATCATCATGGCTCGCGTCGCCGTCGCGAGGTGGTGATTGGCCCCGAACTGCGGCGGCAGATGATGGATACCATTGCCGCCATCCGCGCCATGCTGGCTTCCGGACAGCTTCCCCCGCCCGTTAACGACAAGCGCTGCAATGAGTGCTCACTCAAGGAAATCTGCCAGCCGGAGGCACTGGCGGAAAAAGGCAAACAGCAGGGGTTTGTCGCTACATTGTTCGAGGTGCAGGAATGAGCTTTTACGCAGCTTTCAGGCGCATTAGTGCTTCGGCGGGCGAGAGAATTTCCACGCCGGTTTCCGGTGGAAAATGCTTGCTGTTGCCGGTAATGATGGCGCAACCAGCGGCGAGTGCAGCCGCGATAAAAGGCGCATCGTCGGGGTCTGGTAAATCCTGGAGTGGGATAGGCCGCGGGTTCATCACCAGCGCCAGCCCTTTCATATCTTCCAGCAAGCTGGTAATCCGGTCGTGGGAGAAGCCGAATTTGGGGCGGTTCAAAATTTCGGCATATTCCGCAAGAATGCTCTGGCTGACGACTGGGATCATGGTCTGGCTGCGTATGGCCGCAATCAATTGCGCAGATACCCCGCCGGGGGTGAGCAGTGCCGATACCAGAATGTTGGTATCAATGACCGCCCGCACTGCGTTCCTTTCGCTCTTTACGCATCAGCGCAATCTCGGCATCAATTTCTTCCATGGTCATTTTATCCAGCCCTTGCTCGACGGAGCGCTGTTGCATTTTGCGCACGTTCTCGGCGAAGCGTTCCGCCCGGATGGCGCGCAAGTCTTCTTCCAGCCGTGTTGGCTCGGTATGCACCATCAGCGCAAAAGGCTTGCCGTTACGCATGATGACAATATCTTCGCCCGCTTCCAGTTTGGCCCACACCTTGCCGGATTCGGCGCGAAGTTCTTTGGTGGTGACAAAATCCATGACACTCTCCAGTACGCAATAAGGTACACAGCTTAGCACCCATGCGCCAGATACTCAACACGCTTTACGTCATGACACCTCGCAGTTATCTCCATCTGGAGAACGACACCCTGCGCGTGGACGTGGAACATGAAAAACGGCTTCAGGTGCCGCTGCATCACTTGGGCAGCGTGGTGTGTCTGGGCAATATCATGGTTTCGCCCGCCCTCATGCACCGCTGTGCGGATGACGGTATCAGCATGGTGTTGCTGGATGGCAACGGGCGTTTCAAGGCGCGGCTGGAGGGCGCCGTCTCCGGCAACATCCTGCTGCGGCAGGCGCAACATCGGCAAGCCCCGGAGCCTTCTTTTTCCCTGCAAATGGCACAGGCAGTTATTGCCGGAAAACTGCGCAATTCCCGCCAGGTATTGCTGCGCGGCGCGCGCGAATCTGCCGACGATGAAGACAGCCGTACTCTCGGTGCCGCCGCCACGGCTTTGGCGCGCTCGGTGCGCAATCTGCCGTATGCTCCCGACCTGGACGCCGTGCGCGGTATCGAAGGCGATGCCGCCAAAATCTACTTCTCCGCTTTGCCCGCGCTGGTGCGCCGCGATGTCCGCGATGATTTTTCCATGGATGGCCGCACCCGTCGCCCGCCGCGCGACCGGTTCAATGCCTTGTTGTCGTTTCTTTACTCCATGCTGATGAACGATTGCCGCTCCGCGCTGGAAGCTGTCGGCCTTGATCCGCAGCTCGGCTTCCTGCATGCCGTCCGTCCCGGGCGTGCCGCGCTTGCCCTGGATTTGATGGAGGAATTCCGCTCGGTGCTGGCTGACCGCTTGGCGCTGACCCTTATCAATCGCGGGCAAATCACCCCGGATGACTTTGACCTGCGCGAAGGCGGCGCGGTCAATTTGCACGGCGATGCGCGCAAAACCGTCGTCGTTGCCTATCAGGAGCGCAAACAGGAGGAGCTCACCCATCCCTTGCTCGAAACCAAAACCCCGCTGGGCCTGTTGCCCATGCTGCAAGCGCGATTCATGGCAAGAACAATCCGCGGCGAAATGGAAGGCTACATGCCTTTCCTTGTGCGATAAGGGACAAAGTGCTGATTATCGTCACTTACGATGTCTCGACGGAAACGCGGGAAGGTCGCCGCCGATTGCGGCGTGTGGCAAAAATCTGCGAAGGAGTCGGGCAGCGCGTGCAGAAATCCGTGTTTGAATGTAGCGTCAATCAGATGCAATACGAAGATTTGGAGCGGCGCTTGTTGGCCGAAATTAACGACAAGGAAGATAATCTTCGTTTGTACCGACTGACAGAACCGGTGGACCTGCACGTCAAGGAATACGGCAATTTTCGTGCGGTTGATTTCGACGCTCCACTGGTGGTCTGATGCGCGAACGTCAAGCAACGACAAATGTGCGGCGGGTTCGCGCGAAATGTAGTGCATTGATAATCAATGAGAATGTTAAATTCTGTTTTCTGTTCCCACCTTTGCCAACCCCTGCATATCAAGGGTTCGCGTCCCCAAGTAGAATTATCCCGATGTATCATGCAATTGTAGTTGTACTGTAGCGCCTGCCCTCCGGGGCAGGCGAGGATTGAAACAAATCGATTCGCCAGTTTTGATCACTTCGGCCAGCGTAGCGCCTGCCCTCCGGGGCAGGCGAGGATTGAAACTTTTTTGGTGGCCGCACCCTCGAAAAGATCACGCCGTAGCGCCTGCCCTCCGGGGCAGGCGAGGATTGAAACGCTTTAAAGTACCCAGCCGACCGCGAAGCCCTGGCGTAGCGCCTGCCCTCCGGGGCAGGCGAGGATTGAAACACTGGCGCCGGTGCTGGCAACATCGCCAACATGTGTAGCGCCTGCCCTCCGGGGCAGGCGAGGATTGAAACGATCGTGCGAAATCCCAATTTTCTGCGCCCTTCGCGTAGCGCCTGCCCTCCGGGGCAGGCGAGGATTGAAACCACTTGCTGCCG
>NZ_DASXVH010000044.1:0-45325 GCF_036504375.1 Novimethylophilus sp. | reverse complement strand
GCAACATCCGGCAACCCGAGCTCATCGGGCGGCATATTCTCCTGCAAACCGCTCACATGCGTACTAATTTGACGGGCCAGCTCCACTGTAATCAGCAGGATGTCGGTGCGCATATCTACCTCGCCCTTATGCTTGGCGAGCGGAACCGGCGGCTGATCGGACTTGAGTCTGACCAGAAAGACGCCTGCCGGACTCTCGGGGACGCCGAACGGCTGGATCTGCGCGAGATGCCCGTAGCGGGCAATATAATCGCGCACGCTGTCCAGATCGTCGGATACCAGTCGCTGCGGATTGGACAGCGCCAGCAAAAGCGCATGCTGGTAAACCCGGCCGACACTGGACTGGCCGGAGCGATCAGGCACGGCAGCACCCAGAACCGCCTGCTGTGCGGCCACCAGATACAGCCGGTGAATTTCCGACCAGACGCCATCGGGGGCTGGCGTATAAGTGTAGTAGGACACCTGCAGCAACTGGTCGAGAGCATGAATGGCACGCTGGATCAACGTGGCGAGCGTTTTTTCGCCGCCAATGAAAAATACCCGCCCCATGTGATCGAGGATCACCAGTTTGTAGCCGTAGGCCAGTTCGGTCAGCAGCGCTCGTGCGGCTTTGGCAGCAGCTTCGGCATCGGGAGGCAACGGCAACGCATGGTGATGGTACTGTACGGCCAGCTCCATTGCAGTATCCAGCACCACGGGGCGATACAACTCGATCAGCTTGAGTCTGACATCACCACGAACCGCCTGCCTGTTCAGCAACGCCAGGGGTTCCTGCAAAGAATGTGCGGCAGCAATCGGCCGCCCCGTCGGCGTCAGCGCCAGCAAGCCCTGCACGACTCCAAGACGCGTTTCCGCCTGGACCAGAGGCTTGTCTTCCTGCGGCGGAACGCTCAAATGCAGTGCCATGGATATTCAATTGAAATGACTGACGTTGGGAATCTTAATGCATAAAGCACTGCTGTGCCATCAACCCGGCACAATGGTATATTGCGGCAATCGATTCTTCCGAGACAGTCCGCATGAAATTTATTGAGACTTTGTTTGAAAGCTTTCTCTGGAACAGCCGTTTTGTCGTAGTGCTGGCGGTCATCGCCAGCCTGGCGGCCGGATTCGCGGTATTTTTCATGGCGACGGCCGACGTATTCTATCTGGTACAGCATGTCGTGCATTATGCCGATCCGGCCATGGAAGTCGCCGCGCGCAAGGCATTGCATGACGAAACCATTTCGCACATCGTCGAGGTGGTGGACGGCTATCTCTTGGCGACGGTCATGCTGATGTTCTCGCTGGGCCTGTACGAACTGTTCATCAGCGACATCGATGCCGCCCAGAACAGCGAGAAATCCAGCAAGGTCCTCGTCATCCGCAATCTGGACGACCTGAAAGCCAGGCTGGCCAAAGTCATCGTCATGATTCTCATCGTCACGCTGTTCGAACACGCGCTGAAAATGAAAATGGAAGGCCCTGTCGATCTGCTCAACTTTGCCGGCAGCATTGCGCTGGTTGGCCTGGCGCTATTCCTGATGCATAAGGGCGAAAGCCGCTCCGAGCATGCCGATCCCGCAGAGGGGCCGCATCAATGATACGCCGCTTCGGACTGCTTCTCGCACTTTGCCTGCTGACGGCGCCGGCCTGGGCGGATGGCTTCAATCTCAAGGATCTGAAGGGCAAAACGCACACTCTGGCCGATTACAGGGGAAAATGGGTATTGGTAAATTTCTGGGCGACCTGGTGCCCGCCCTGCCTGGAAGAAATCCCCGACCTCATCATGCTGCACGACAAGCGCAAAGACCTGGAAGTGATCGGGATCGCGGTCGACTACAAAAGCAAGAAGGAAATCGCCCGTTTCGTCGACGACAACCTGATGTCATACCCGGTAGCGCTGAATGATGACTCCGTCATCCGCCAGTTCGGCCCTGTTGACTTGCTTCCCACCACTTACCTGTACAACCCGCAGGGCAAGCTGGTCAAGCTTCACCACGGCCTCATCACGCGCAAGACCGTGGAGAATTTTATCGAAGGTAAAGGGAAATAAACCTCACGCGGGCAACGATTCCAATGCTGCTCCGGCGGCATTCTTGATGCCGAGCTGATTCTCCTCGGCAAAATGCTTGAGTTGGGCGTAGCCTTCCGGATTGACATCCTTCAGTTTCAGGTCTACGACCAGGCACCGCACGCCATTGACGACGCGCGGCGTGAGGTACGGGGAATAGCGCAGCTTGCGGTCATCCCCGAAAGTGGCGTAAGTGCTGCACATGCGATCCACCCAATCGCTGGGGCGAAACGGCTTGCCCGTCTTGGTCAGGCCCTCGATGATAATTTCTATGATAATTTCTTCAGTGTTCATGGCTGGGTATCGTGCAATTGAATTGCATAATTATACCGCAGCCTATTCCACCACGACGTACTCGAACACCTTCACGACTTTTGTCACGCCATCGGTATTGCGCGCGATATCCACGGCATCCTCGGCTTCCTTGCGCGTCACCATGCCCATCAGGTAGACCGTGGAATCCTCGGTTACCACCTTGACATAATTTGCCGGGAAACGGTTTTCGCTAACCATGCGCGCCTTCACCTTGGAAGTCAGGTAAGCGTCGTTGCTGCGCGAAGATATCGAGCTGGACGGGCCAATAATAACTTCGTTGGTAACGCTGCGTACGTTCTCTATGCCTTTGACGACGCTTTCGGCACTCTGCTTGGCGCTTTCATCGTAGGCTTCGCCGGTAATCAGCACATTGCGGTTATAACTGGTGACGTTGGCATGTATCCTGTTGCCCAGCTTCTCGTTGATCTGCTTTTCGGCTTTGAGCTCGATGGCCTCGTCCTCGACATAAGCCCCCGATGTGCGGCGATCGGCAGCCATCAGCCCCCCCGCTGCGGCACCCCCGGCCACAACCGGAACGCAGCCGGCCAAATTGCCGGCCAGGATGGCGGCGGTGATCAGTGCAAGTAACAAGCGCATTTTCTATTCTCCTTCGAAAGCGTTTTTTATCCACGCCACGCGCGTGGCGTCGAGGCTCTCCAGCAAGACCGCATCAAAGCGGCAAGACGCTTGGCTTCGCGTATGCTGGAGGTAGAACTGTGCGGTACGAATGATTTTTGCCTGCTTGGCAGGCGTAATGCTGGCGGCCGCTCCGCCAAAGGCCGAATTCGACCGCAGGCGCACTTCAGCAAAAACGATGGTATCGCCGTCACGCAGAATCAAATCGATTTCGCCATGACGGCTGCGGAAATTGGACTCGATCAGCCGCAATCCGTTCCGTTGCAGAAATTCCACCGCCAATTTCTCGGCGGCAGGCCCGTCGCCCCTCATGGGGCATTTTCCAGCACCACTCCCTCACGGCGGAATTGCGCCATGGGCAGTTCTCGCACCAGCGTTCCCTGGTTGGTCATTTCTATACTGCCGGTCGCGCCATCCAGTAATTTTTTGGCGGCAGGCGGACTGGCGGCCAGCAGCGGTACCAGCCGGTAGGCATCCACTCCGAGCGCAAACAACCGCTGCAATTCGGCATTGCCCGGATTTCCGGCAGGATGATAAGCGGCAAAAGCGGGGTTGCCAGAATCCACGATCCACGGCATATCGATGAAATGCACCGCCACCAGGTCCAGATTCTGCACGCTCTTCGGCGCGCCGTCGTAAATGTGCGATGTTGCATAGGTGGGAATCGCCAAATCGAGATACGGACGGGCGATGCGAGCCTGCATCGCATCAGCGGCGAGAAAAATCATGTCTGCCGGATGGGCTACGGCTTCCGCCTTGAACTCCGCCAGCTTGTCGGTGGCGGGAATGAGAAGTTGGGCGGCAATACTTCCATCCAGGCCGCGCCATTCCCCGGCAAACGCCTTGGCCATGCGCTGGCCGAGGGGGTTATCGGCGGCAACGATCAATGCCGTCTGCATGCCATGCCCGCGGGCCATCCGGGCGATTTGCCGGGCCTCCGCCTCCGCGGGCAAGCCGAACACCTGCAAATGTTCCTGCGCCTTGGCGTTCGCTTCTTCAGGCTGATTCAGGGCCAGCACCGGAACGGACAGCGGCTGCGCGGCCAGCGCCGCCACCTCGCCCCGGATCAGCGGGCCGACAATGAACTGCGCACCGTCAGCCACCGCACGCTGATAGGACTGGAACACCCCGTCCGGCGCGCCGCTATCGTAAACCGCGATTTCCGATTGACCTCCACCTGCCTTGTATGCGGCCATGAAGCCGGCCTGCACGGTCCTGGCAGCGACGCCATAAACCGGTGATTCCAGCGGCAGCAACAAGGCTATTTTTTGCTTGAAGGGAGTCACCTCTGCAATATGGGGCTTGACCGGCGCAGAGCCGGCGATGGTCGCCAGCAACGCCTCCCCCGCCGGATGGTCGGGATAAGCCACGCGCCATTGCTCGATGCTGCGCTCCCTGCGCTCGCCATAAGCCGCAGCCAGCGCAAGATCTATCCATCCCTGCGCAATAGGATCGGGACTCTCGCCGCGCATTTCCACCAGCGCTTCTTTAGCTTGCGTGGAAAGCAGCTTCCATATCCTCGCCTGGTTGTCGTCAGTCTCCGCCGGTGAGCCAAGATACGGCTCGGCCCGGACACGCTGCTCCAGCGCATACAACACGTTGTCCTGTGATTCGTAGGCGAGCGCCAGCGTTGCGTGTAAACTCGCATACGCCTGCGGCAACAATCCCGTCTCGGCTTGCAACGGAATCAGCAGGCGCAGTGGGGTGTCGAGATCGCCGGATACCGCTGCAATCTGCGCCTTCAGCAATCTGGCATAAGGAGAAACCGGATTGAGAGCGGCAAGCGCCGCACCGGCGCAGCCGCTATCCGCCGACTTCAGGCAGTTCAATCCGTCGAGATAGCGCTCTTCCACGCTTTTTTGCGGTTTTTTTTGTTCAGTCGCCGGCGAGGGTGCGGTTTTTTTCACCTCAACAGCGAAAGCCGGAGACGTGCCAGCGCACAGCCAGCAGGCCAGACACAGAAAGGCAGATATACGTTGAATCATAGCGGCACATTATATGTGGTCGCCACGCCGATTGGAAATCTGCAGGACATCACGCTACGGGCGCTGGAAACATTGAAGACCGTCGACGTCGTGGCCGCCGAGGATACCCGGCATACGGCCCAGTTGCTCGGCCACTTCGGCATCCAGACCAAACTCACGGCCTTGCACGAACACAACGAGCGCAATGCCGGGCAAAAGCTGGTGGAACTGCTGCTGGCCGGCAAATCGATCGCACTGGTGTCCGATGCCGGAACTCCGGCCATTTCCGATCCCGGCGCGATCCTGGTCGATCTGGCACGCCAGGCCGGCATCCGGGTAGTGCCGACCCCCGGCGCCAATGCCGCCATTGCAGCGCTGTCGGCCTCCGGCATCGCTGCACCGCACTTCCTGTTCTACGGATTCCTGCCGGCCAAGGCTGCCCAGCGACGGCATGCATTGGAGAAATTGCGCCAATTGCCGCATACGCTGGTGTTTTACGAAGCGCCCCACCGCGTGCTGGAGAGCGTAGCCGATCTGGCAACCGTGCTGGGCGACCGGAAACTGACGCTTGCGCGCGAACTCACCAAGACTTTCGAAAGCATCCACACCTGCCCGCTTACTCAGGCGCCGGCATGGCTGGAGGCCGACACCAACCGCCAGCGCGGCGAATTCGTGCTGCTGGTAGAAGGCGCGCCGGCCATTGAGGAGCAAGCCGCGGACCCCGAGACGCAGCGCATTCTATCCACCCTGCTGCATGACCTGCCGCTCAAACAAGCGGTAAAATTGGCGGCTGAAATCAGCGGCGCCAAGAAAAATGCGCTGTACGAACTGGCCCTGACACTGAAACCCGAACAACCATGACTCAAACCCTCACCATCACCCGCCCCGACGATTGGCACCTGCACCTGCGCGATGGCGCGGCCATGCGCGACGTGCTGCCGGATACCGCAAAGCGTTTCGCCCGCGCCATCGTCATGCCCAACCTCAGGCCGCCCGTCACCGCGACGGGGCAGGCTGCAGCCTACCGCGAGCGCATTCTCGCCGCATTGCCTGCCGGAATGTCATTCGAACCGCTGATGACACTCTATCTTACCGACAATACCGCACCCGACGAAATCGTCAAAGCCAAGGCCAGCGGCTTCGTTCACGGCGTCAAACTGTATCCTGCGGGAGCAACCACGAACTCCGATTCCGGCGTAAGCGACCTGGAAAAATGCAGTGCGGCGTTGGCAATGATGGAAAAAGTCGGCATGCCATTGCTGGTGCATGCGGAAGTCACCGACCCGGACGTGGATGTGTTCGACCGTGAAGCCGTATTCATCGAGCGGCACATGATTCCTCTGACGCAGCGCTTTCCGGCATTGAAAATCGTGTTCGAGCACATCACCACCCAGGACGCGGCGGATTTTGTCGTGGCCGCGCCGGCCAATATCGGCGCCACGATTACTGCGCATCACCTGCTGATGAACCGCAATGCAATGTTCGCCGGCGGCATCCGCCCCCATCACTACTGCCTGCCCGTTCTCAAGCGTGAAACACACCGGCAGGCACTGGTGGCCGCCGCCATTTCCGGCAACCCCAAGTTTTTCCTCGGCACCGATAGCGCGCCGCATGCCAAAAATGCCAAAGAAGCCGCCTGCGGCTGTGCCGGCATGTATACTGCCCACGCGGCCATCGAGCTATACGCGGAGGCTTTCGGGCAATCCGGGGCATTGGATAAGCTGGAGGCTTTTGCCAGCTTCCATGGGGCGGATTTCTATGGCTTGCCGCGCAATCTTGACAAGCTTAAGCTGATAAAGGAATCCTGGAGCATTCCGGCTGAACAGGGTTTCGGCGATGAAACCCTTGTGCCGCTTCGCGCCGGAGCGTCCGTGGCATGGAAACTGGCTGGTTACGTGGCAGAGTAAGCATAATGATGAAAAAACTGGGATTAATACTGGCGGTATCTTTGTTCGGATGCAGCACACCGCCGCGTTCCGACCATGCCGATCATAGAGAATGGATAGGCATTACCTGCAGCGGATTTGCCGGTTGGGACGCTTGTTATTACCAAGCGGGCAAGTTCTGTCGCAGTGGATATGAAATGGCCTATAAGGAGGAAAACCTGATCACGCAAAAACGCTCCGTGCTTGTTGCATGCAAACCCTAGCCATGTAACCTAATCGGTGGAAACGATACGCACGGCTACCTGTTTGGTAAAAAAGCTGAAGCACAGGTATTCATATTTCCAGCCATTCCGAGCGACCGCTTCCTGGAAAGCCTTGAATTCATCTTCGCGCCAATGCTCATTGCCGATATATTCATCAAACACAATCACGCTTCCGGCCACGATCCTCGGGCCCAGCAGATCGAGCACCGTTTGGGTCGAACTGTAAATGTCGCAATCGATATTGATAAAGCGCACCGGGCCGCTGAATTCCTCAAGGAATTTCGGTAGCGTATCCGCAAACCAGCCGACATGTAGCTTCACGTTTTTTGGCACCGGGGGAATCACGCCCTTGGTGGTGTAGCTACCCTTGGGCTCGTGGTGCCACACTTCGGGCAACCCTTCGAAGCTATCAAAACCATGCACTTGCTGACCCGCCAACGCGGCAATCTGGCCGATGGTATTGCCATGCCTCACGCCGAACTCCAGCACCAACCCGTCAATAGCCGCCGCCTCGATGCCAAGCCTGAATGTCTGAAAATTGCTGCCTGTCATAGGTAGTTGCCTACCGGCGGCAGATTTAAGGTAGCGCCAGGCGTCCAGCCTTGCCCTGCCTAACGCGGGGCCCAGTTCGACCAAATTAAAATGCTGCGTCGCAGCGTCTGCATCGCCCGCATAGTCCAACAGCATGCCCAAGGTAAATCTGGCATCCATATCGGACGGATGGATTTCAAGTACTCGCTGCATGCGCTGAACGGCAGGGCCCATGTCCTCCCGGTTAATCAGAAGCGCATGAAGATTGTAAAAGGCATCGGCATAATCCGGCTTGATCGCCAGCGCCTTGTGATAACTCTGGGCCGCCTCATCGAGCCTGCCTTGCTCATGCAGCGCAAGCCCCAGATTGCCGTAAGACTCGGGATTCGACGGATTGGCCTTGATCGACCGTGTCGTCAACTTGATCGCAAGCTCGATATCGCCGCCCTGCAGCGCAATGGCCCCCAACAAATGCAATACATCGGGATGATTGGGCGACAGCTGGAGGATTTGATGATAAATCGCCTCGGCCTGAAGCAAGTTTCCTGCTTGGTGATGCTGCAATGCGGCTCTTAATGCATTTGGAATTGCCGCAACCGCTGTACCAGCTTTTGCCCCGTGCACTTTTTGCTTATGCTGGCAGCACTGCTTGTATTTTTTGCCGCTGCCGCAAGGGCATGGGTCGTTACGGCCGATTTTCTGGGCGGACATGCGTGGGATTCTTCTCGAAAAATATCATGATTCGCATCCCTTATCTCCCGGATGCTTACCAACTCTGCAGATTGCGAATGTTTTCTAGCTAATTCCAGCCAGCAATAAAAAACGGCGCCCGCAGGCGCCGTTTTCAAGCGAAATGTTTTCCTAAGAAATCTTAGAAGAACAGGATCGCGCCGAGGGAGAACGTCTTGTCCTTGGCATCGCCAGCATTAACCTTCAGGTTCTTACCCTTGGTATCGGTGTACTCGGCCACCAGGTTCACGCTCTTGGTGAGCGGATGGTAAGCGCCGATGATCCAGGAACGGTCTTTCTCAACCAAGCCGTTTGCAGAAGCATTGATCGCGACTCGGTCCGCGGCATTAGCACGGTCCAGCTTGGACTCGCCCCAGCTCACGCCGAGCTTGGTGCCCACCGGCAGCTTGTAGGAGGCTTGAACGTAACCGCCCTTGGAGTCACGCTTTGCACCAGCGGCAGAGAAGCCGTCGGTCAGGAAGCCGGTCTTGCCGATACCTTCGCCGTCGTAGTAAGAACCGACCAGTTCGAAGCCAGCCACGCCGACCTTACCGCCGATATCCCAGCCATTGGCAGTCGGAGACTTGGTTGCCGTCAGCTTGTGCACCTTCTGGCTGATACCGCCAACCCAGACCTTGCCAGCGAAGTCGCCGGCCCACTCATAGGAAGCCTTGCCTTCGAAGCCCATGTCCCTGTTATCGCCACCAGTTGCGCTAACAGCCGACAACGATGTAGCTTGCCATGGAGTATCGACAGCAGCAGCAAAGCTGAAGCCGTTCCAGTTCGGGGAAGCGTACTGGATTTGGGTCTTCCAGTCAGCGTACAGATAACCAGCACCGATACGGCCAACAGTGGAGCTGCCGTTCGGACCAGCCTTGGAACCTACGCCCAGCAGGGTCATGTCGGACAGAATGGCGTCGCCTTCATACACGCCCAAATCACGACCCATCTTGATGGTACCCCAGCTCTTGTCGCCGAAGGTCAAGAAGGATTGACGAATGTTCAGGCTGTTGTTGCCCAACGCGCCGTTTCTGCCACCTCCAGCCAAGCCACCGGTGCTGTCAACACCAGTGAAGAACGTGAACTGGAAGCCGACATCGAAATCACCTTGACGCGACTTGGCACCAATGCCCAGTGCCGAAGGCAGCAGACCGGTATTGATGTTGTTTTGCTTGGTGCCAGCGCCAGAACCCAGAGAAGCCAAGGAACCGCCAACGGCAGTGCCGCTGAACTTGTCGTGTTGGTAGTAAGCGTTGACGTTACCGCCGATATCGACGGTCCAGTCACCGGCAGGAATAACGATGCCGGCGTTTGCTGCGGTAGCGCCCATTGCCAGAACGGCAACAGCAACTGCCTTGCTCAGATTCTTGTTCATAAAACCTCCTGATTTAGTTTCTAAAGTTTCGGGGCCCGATGCCTCGAACCCCGTTACTGCTTTACCCCCGCCTCTTTTTTTGCTTGAGGCTGGGAGAGTTCGCGAACTCCCCTTGCGAGAAGTTAGGTTCATCATGCCAAACCACGCGCAGCGCTTGCAAGGATTTTGTCGTTTTTGAGGTTATTAGGGAATAAGTGGTGTTGCATTTTTGCAACATAACATGAGGTCGATGCTGCCGAAGCGCTTTTGAAACGACAATAAAAAAACGGGGCAAAAGCCCCGTTTTTCAGCAGACCTGCTAATTATTTGGCAGGAGCAGCTTCAGCCGGCTTGCTTACTTTGGCCTTCTTGGCCTTCTTGGCCTTATGCGCCTTCTTGGGAGCAGGAGCAGCCGGCTTTTCAGCGGCAGGAGCAGCGGTTTCAGCAGTCGCTGCAGCATCAGCCTTGGGAGCGGCATCAGCGGCAAAGGCATTAACAGAAACAGCAAACAGACCAGCAATCAGAGCAGCTAACAACTTGTTCATGACGTTTCCTTTCAAATGTTGACGTATTCAGGTTCCGCGAGCTACGGTTTACCGTGAAGCCAACATTACGCCTGCTACCTTTCCTGAAGCTTACAGAAAAAAGCCATAATTGGCGGCCTTATCATTACACCGGTCAAGCTTGAGCATAAGAACCTACTGAAATAGGCTCCAAGCCTTTTTATTTGCTGCCTGCCTCGTAGATTCTGAATTTTCATCATTCCGTTGGCGACGAAGATTCCAGCTTGTTATCAAGCTGCGCGATGATCAGATCGCTGGCAATCTGGCGGCGCAGCCGCACGGATCGAGTCAAAGGGCTCGGGAAATGTGGTGCAGTTCCCACACTTTCCGATACCGAAAAGTACAACGGCCCAAGGTTGATCCTAGGTCGTTGATTCAATTGGTGGGCCCCCTCGGAGTCGAACCGAGCACCAACGGATTATGAGTCCGCTGCTCTAACCAGGCATGAGCTAGGGGCCCGGGTGATTATTCGTTGTTATTGTCGATAAAGCTGCGCAGCTTATCAGAACGTGTCGGATGGCGCAGCTTGCGCAGGGCCTTGGCTTCGATCTGGCGGATGCGCTCGCGGGTGACGTCGAATTGCTTGCCGACTTCTTCCAGCGTGTGGTCGGTGTTCATTTCGATGCCGAAGCGCATGCGCAGCACCTTGGCTTCGCGCGGCGTCAGCGAATCGAGAATCTCTTTGGTCGCTTCGCGCAGATTGGCGTAAACCGCCGCATCGACCGGAGCCATCGTGGACTGGTCCTCAATGAAATCGCCGAGATGCGAATCGTCGTCGTCACCGATCGGCGTTTCCATCGAAATCGGTTCCTTGGAAATCTTGAGAATCTTGCGGATCTTGTCCTCGGGCATTTCCATTTTTTCCGCCAGCGTTGCGGGATCCGGCTCCAGCCCGGTCTCCTGCAGAATCTGGCGGCTGATGCGATTCATCTTGTTGATGGTTTCGATCATGTGGACAGGAATTCGAATCGTGCGCGCCTGGTCGGCGATCGAACGCGTAATCGCCTGGCGGATCCACCAGGTGGCATAGGTCGAGAACTTGTAGCCGCGACGGTATTCGAACTTGTCCACGGCCTTCATTAACCCGATATTGCCTTCCTGGATCAGGTCCAGGAATTGCAGGCCGCGGTTAGTGTATTTCTTGGCAATGGAAATCACCAGGCGCAGGTTGGCCTCGATCATTTCGCGCTTGGCGCGGCGGGCACGGGCCTCGCCGGTGGACATCTGCTTGTTGATTTCCTTGATTTCCTTGATCGGGATACCGACCTTGGCCTGCATGTCTATCAGCTGCTGCTGCTGGTCGATAATCGCGTGGCGGTAGCGCTCGAGCTTGGCGCCGTAAGCCTTGCCGGCGGCGAGTTCCCCATCCAGCCACTCCAGGTTGCACTCGTTGCCGGGGAATATCTTGATGAAATGCGGGCGCGGCATGCCGGCCTTGGTAACGCAGAAATCCATGATGTTGCGCTCGTGACCGCGCAACTTCTCCACCATCCTGCGCAGGCTGTCGCACAGCGCTTCGACCTGCTTGGCGGAGAAGCGGAAAGCCATCATTTCCTCCAGGATGGCCTCCTGATATTTCTGGTAGTCCTTGTGCTGCGAACCGTGCTTTTCCAGCACCTTGACCATCTTGTCATAGGCCTGGCGGATTACGGTAAAACGGGCTACCACTTCGGCCTTCAGTTTGGCCAACGCTTCGGCGGAGACGGCAGCGGCCTTGGCGCCGTCCTCGTCTTCGTCTTCCTCACCTTCTTCGGGCTCTTCTGCGGTTTCGCTGGCAGCCAACGCTTCCTCCAGCCCGTCGGTGGCGTCGATCAGACCGTCCACCAGGTCGTCGGCGCGCATCTCGTCCTTTTCGACCTTGTCGACCAGTTCCAGCATTTCCGCAATCGTGCTCGGGCAAGCGGAAATCGCTTGCACCATGTGCTTGAGACCGTCTTCTATGCGCTTGGCGATCTCGATTTCGCCTTCGCGGGTCAGCAAATCGACAGTACCCATTTCGCGCATATACATGCGCACCGGATCGGTGGTGCGGCCGAATTCGGAATCGACGGTAGAAAGCGCGGCTTCCGCCTCTTCCACGGCATCTTCGTCGGTGACCGCAGGCGGGGCGTCAGACATCAACAGCGCTTCGGCGTCCGGGGCTTCTTCATAAACCTGGATACCCATATCGCTGATCATGCCGATAATGCTGTCGATCTGCTCCGGATCCTGGATGTCGTCCGGCAGGTGATCGTTGATTTCGGCGTAAGTCAGATAGCCGCGCTCCTTGCCGAGCGCGATCAGGTTTTTCAGACGCGTGCGGCGAACGTCAAGGTCGGTGCTCAATTGTTGCACTTCGGATTTGTCGTTTTGCTGGTCGTTGGCCATAGGTCGATTCCAATCCGGGATAAGCGGGAAACCTTAAATTATATCACAAGTCACTAATTAATCTTTGGAGCGCCACTACGCCGAAATTGTTGCAATATCTCTCGCTGCTCGGGAGAAAGCGCTTGCAAGCCACGCTCCTGGGCCAGCTGCAGGATGGTAGCCACTTCGCGCTGCTCGCTCGCACCCTGGAGCTGATGCAATGCTCCGGCAAACTCCTGCTCGATGTCGAAGTCGTCTTCCTCATCCCACCCCAGCAGCTCGCCGGCCAATTCGCTCAACAGCCGATCCGGGACCAAGCCATGCAGCCCCTGTAATAGCGCAGCGCTATTTATCATGGGGTCGGATTGAGTCAATTCAATCGTCCGCACCAATGCGTCACGCTCGGCAGCCCCGCCGGGCAACCAGTCCGTCTCCAGTTGCAAGGCCAGGGAAGGGCGCATCATTAGCATCTGCAAGAGTTTCCGCGCAAGTGTAGGCGCGCTACGCGGCGCTTTCGCCAAAGCCTGCGAGCGTGGCTTGGGGGCTTCCAGCTTAAGCAGATTCTCGATTTCGGCCTGAGTGATCCCAGCCAGTTTTGCCACTTGCTGGCGCAACATAAACCCGAACTTGGGAGCTTGTATCCGCTGCAGAATAGGCTTGGCATCGTCGAGTAAGCGCACCCGGCCTTCGGGCGCGCCCAGTTCGTGACGCTCCGACAACTCTTGGATAATATAAGTCGAGAGCTTGAGCGCCTCACGCAACGCGGCCTCGAAACCCTCGCGCCCGAATTCGCGCACATAAGTATCCGGATCATGCTCCGGCGGCAGAAACAGAAAAGACAGCTTGAGCCCGTCGGTAACCGCCGGCAATGCATTCATCGCCGCGCGCCACGCCGCCTTGCGCCCGGCGGCATCGCCGTCGAAACAGAACACGACGTCATCGGTTTGGCGTGTCAATTTGGCAATGTGCAGCGGCGTGGTCGCCGTCCCCAGGGTCGCCACCGCGTACTCGATCCCATGTTGCGCCAGCGCCACCACATCCATGTAGCCCTCCACCACCACCACCTTGCCGGCGGCGCGAATGGCCTGGCGCGCCAGAAACAGGCCGTAAAGCTCCTGGCCTTTCTGAAACAGCGGGGTTTCCGGCGAATTCAGATATTTAGGCCCATCATCGTTTGCGCCGCCCATCACCCGACCGCCGAAACCGATCACCTGGCCGCGCTGGTCGTGGATGGGAAACATCACGCGATCGCGGAAGCGGTCATAAACGCGGCCTTCGTCATTGCGGATCGTCAGCCCCACGGTAGCCAGCGACTCCGATTCATAGGCTGAAAAAACATCGCGCAAGCCTTGCCAGCCCGGAGGTGCATAGCCCATCTGGAAGCGCGCGGCGATCTCGCCGGATAAACCCCGGCCTTTCAGATAAGTAATTGCGCGTTCGGATTTTTTGAGTTCGGTACGATAAAACGTCGACGCCTGCTGCATGATCTCGTACAGGTTCGGCGCCGCACGCGGCGTTCTTGGCGCATCGCGCGCCTCCTGCGGCACTGGCACACCGATTTTTTTGGCGAGTTCCTCCACCGCCTCGACGAAGCCCAGCCCCTGGTATTCCATCAGAAACCCGATCGCGGTGCCGTGCGCGCCGCAGCCGAAACAATGGTAGAACTGCTTGGTGGGGCTGACGGTGAACGACGGCGTTTTTTCTCCGTGGAACGGGCAGCAGGCGATGTAATTGGCGCCGGCTTTCTTGAGCGGCACCGCGGCATCGACCACGTCGACGATATCGACGCGGTTGAGCAGTTCCTGCACGAAATGATTGGGGATCATGGATGGGGGGAATTATCGCGCGAAAAAATAAAAAAAGGAGCTTATCGCTCCCTTTTCAATTGCAGCGGCGTGGCTAGAGGCGCTAGCCGCCAAGCCGCGCCTTGATCAGCCCGGACACCTTGCCCATATCGGCGCGGCCGACGATCTGCGGCTTGACCAGGGCCATGACCTTGCCCATATCCTTGACCCCGGCAGCCCCGGTTTCGGCAATCGCGGCATCCAGCAACGCGGCAACTTCGGCATCGCCCAATGGCTGCGGCAGATAAGTGGACAGCACGCCGACTTCGTATTTCTCCGCATCGGCCAGATCCTGCCGCTTGGCGGCCTCGTACTGGCTGATCGAGTCGCGGCGCTGCTTGAGCATCTTCTCGATGACTTCGATCACCTGCGTGTCGGAAAGCTCGATGCGCTCATCCACCTCGCGCTGCTTCATCGCAGCCAGCAGCAGGCGAACGGCATTCAGCCGCGCGCTGTCTTTCGCGCGCATGGCTGACTTCATGTCTTCGGTGATTTGCGCCCTGAGCGACATCAAACAGGACGAGGAATTAATACAGCTTGGGCGGCAGGGTCTGATTGCGCAGACGGCGGTGATGGCGCTTCACGGCAGCAGCAGCCTTGCGCTTGCGTTCCCAGGTGGGCTTTTCGAAAAATTCGCGAGCACGCAGCTCGGTCAGCAAACCGGTCTTTTCAATAATGCGTTTGAAGCGGCGCAGCGCCACGTCAAATGGCTCGTTTTCTTTCACGCGTACGTTGGACATGGAAAATCACTCTCCTTGATGAGATTCTGGAAAACTTGGTATTCTAGCCAGCCTTCTTTGAAGAATCAATCACTTTTCGGCGTTTTCATGAGATGGCCATGCTTGTTCTGGGAATAGAAACCTCTTGCGACGAAACCGGGATCGCGCTCTACGACAGCGAGCGCGGGCTGCTGAGCCACGCGCTGCATTCGCAAATCAGGATGCATGCGGAATACGGCGGCGTGGTGCCGGAACTGGCATCGCGCGACCACATCCGGCGCGCATTGCCGCTGACGGAACAGGTGCTGGCAGAAGCCGGCGCGACGTTGGGCGACATCGATGCCATCGCCTACACCCAGGGTCCCGGGCTGGCCGGAGCATTGCTGGTAGGCGCCAGCATCGCCGAAGCGCTCGCCTTCGCGCTCGATTTGCCCACGGTCGGCGTGCATCACCTGGAAGGGCACCTGCTCTCGCCGTTGCTGGAAGAAAACCCGCCGGCGTTTCCGTTTGTCGCGCTGCTGGTCTCAGGCGGCCATACGCAACTCATGCGAGTGGGCGGCATCGGCGATTACCAATTGCTGGGTGAAACGCTGGACGACGCCGCGGGCGAAGCGTTCGACAAGACTGCCAAACTGCTGGATTTGCCCTATCCCGGCGGCCCGGCGGTTTCACAACTGGCGGAACAGGGCCGGCCGCACCACTTCAAGCTGCCGCGCCCGATGCTGAACAGCGGCGACCTGAATTTCAGCTTCAGTGGCTTGAAAACTGCCGTGCTGACGCTGGCTACCCAGCACCGGCCATTGACCGAACAAACCCGCGCCGATATCGCACATGCGTTTCAGCAGGCAGCCGTCGAAGTGCTGTCGACCAAGTGCACCAACGCACTGCAACAAACCGGACTGAAAAGGTTGGTGGTATCGGGCGGCGTCGGCGCCAACCGGCAATTGCGCGCAGCGCTGAATCGGGCCGCTGCGGACAAGGGCTTTGAAGTGTTCTATCCGCGCCTGGAATTCTGCACCGACAATGGCGCGATGATCGCTTTTGCCGGCGCAATGCGGCTGAAATATGCCCAGCCTGGCAACCATGCATTCTCGGTCAGGCCGCGCTGGGATTTGTCGGAGCTGACTGAACCCTGATTTACTGCGGCGGCTGGTGGCCGGGCTTGGGTTTGCCGAAGCCCGCTTCTTCCCCGCTCAGCAGTTTCTGAATATTGCTCTTGTGGCGCCAGATCAGCATCACCGCCAGCAACAGCACGACTGCGGCCTGCGCGCCCAGCCCGAAAAAGGCTGCGGCATAGAGCGGCGCGAAGCCAGCGGCAATCAATGCCGACAGCGAAGAAATGCGCCACATCGCAAAGGCCAGCAGCCAGGTGGCCAACACGCTCAAGCCCAGCCAGGGCGACAACGCCAACAGCACGCCGGCAGCCGTCGCCACGCCCTTGCCGCCCTTGAAGCCGTAATACACCGGGCACAAGTGGCCGACAAACACCGCCACGGCAATTGCATACATCCAGACATCGGCCAATCCGGAGCGCTGCGCCAGCCATACCGCGAGCCAGCCCTTGGCAGCGTCGCCCAGCAACGTCAGCAGCGCCGCGAGTTTTTTGCCGCTGCGCAGCACGTTGGTCGCGCCCGGATTGCCGGAGCCGTGAGTACGCGGGTCGGGCAGGCCGAAGGCGCGGCTGACGACGATGCCGAAAGAGATCGAGCCAAGCAGGTAAGCGGCCAACACGAGCAATGCTACGTTCATAGGAATGGATTAGAATTCGAGGAAATACGGATTCTATCAAATGGACATCATTTTCCTGCAAGAAGTCAAAATCCAGACAGTGCTTGGCGTGCCGGAATGGGAACGCATGCGGCCGCAGACCGTGGTACTGGACATCGAACTGGCGATGCCGCACAGCCGTTCGTGCCAGACCGACGCGATCGAGGACACCATCGATTACGGCCAGATTGTCGCCCGTATTCGCCAGCAGTTGGCGGAGAAATCCTTTCGCCTGGTGGAGGCTCTGGCCGAAGATGTCGCGCAACTGGTGATCAGGGAGTTCGGCACGCCTTGGATCAAGGTGCGGGTTGCCAAGCCAAGCATCCTGCCGGACGTGAAGCAATTGGGAGTGGTGATCGAAAGGGGCGCCAAACCTTGATCGCCGGCGTGCACCGACACAGCCAAAAATAAGCCCGCCTGCATGGCGAAATCCAAATGCTTATGCGATGATTATCCTGATGCAAATATCCGGATGAGTTGCACCGGAAAATAAAAAATATCGGGGGGGTGCGCAGCTTGAAAAAAAATGTCTGGCAAGAAGACTGGTTCGCCGGGATAGTTGTTTCGCTGCTCTTTCTCGTTGCCGCCAACAGCGATTTACTGCAAAGCCTGGAACGCAAGGCCTACGATATCGGCGTTCAGGCTTCGACGCGCAATCCCGGCGACAAGATCGCGGTGATTGCGATCGACGACCAGAGCATCGCCAACATCGGCCGCTGGCCGTGGTCGCGCGACGTGCATGCCAAAATGACCGACCTGCTGGCGGGCCAGGCCAAGGTGATCGGCAACACGGTATTCTTCATCGAACCACAGCTCGACCCCGGCATCAGGCATATCGACAGGATCGCCGAGTTCGTTGCCAAATCCGCCCTGCAATCCACGCCTGACGGCCCTCAACTCGACGCACTGCTCAAAGAAGCGCATGACGCGCTGAACGCCGACCATCATCTGGCCGAAAGCATCAAGAAAGCCGGCAACGTGGTGCTGGCGATGCCGTTCACGCTGGGCGAACCGCGAGGCAACCCGGACAAGCCGCTGCCCGACTATATCGTCAAAAATTCGGTGGGCAAGGTGACGGATCGCGGCAATGCCGCGGCGAATGGCTTGCTGCCGCTATCCGCGGTATCCGTACTGCCGCCTATCCCGGAAATCGCCCGGAACGCCGCCGCCATCGGCCATCTCAACGCCAACCCGGACGTCGATGGCGCGATACGCTCCGAGCCGCTGGTGGTGCGCTACTACAATCAATATTATCCTTCGCTCGCGCTGCAGATCGCAGCCCGTTATCTCAATCTGCAGCCGACGGATATCCAGGCCAGGCTGGGCGAAGGCGTGAAGCTGGGCAAGCTCAACATCACCACCGACAGCTCGCTGCAAATGAGCACTTTTTTCTACGGCGACCGCGACGGCAAGCCGGCTTTCCCGCAGGATTCGTTCTACGACGTGTACCAGGGCAAGGTACCGGTCGCCAAATACGCCGGCAAGATCGTATTGATCGGCGCCACCGCAGTGGGCGTGGGCGCCAACCAGGTCACGCCGATATCGCCGGTGATGGCCCCGGTGCAGACCCTGGCCCACACCGTGGCCAGCATACTCAACGAACATTTCTTCGTGGCTCCCGCCTGGGCACCCTGGGCCGAACGCGCTGCCTGGCTGCTGGTCGCGCTTTATTTGACCCTGGCGCTGCCCCGGCTCAAGGCCGGCACGGCTGCGGCGATTACCGCCGGGGGGCTGGCCGCACTGCTGCTGACCCATTTTCTGCTGATGACGCAGCAGGCGATGTGGCTGCAATTAATGGGGCCGGCGGTACTGTTGCTGGCCGGGCACTTGCTGCTGACCACCAAGCGCTTCCTGGTGACCGAGCGCGGCAAGGAAAAGTCCGAAGCCGAATCGGCGGAAAGCAACCGCAGCTTGGGCTTGATGTTCCAGGGCCAGGGCCAGCTGGACATGGCGTTCGACAAGTTCCGCAAGTGCCCGCTGGACGATTCGGTGATGGACCTGCTGTACAACCTGGCGCTGGATTTCGAACGCAAGCGCCAGTTCAACAAGGCGGAAGCGGTATTCGGCTACATGGCCGAGTTCAACCCCAAATTCCGCGACCTGGAGCAGCGCCTGGCGCGTTCCAAGGCGATGGCGGAAACCGTGATCCTGGGCGGCAGCGGCGGCGGACGCACCAATAGCAGCATCCTGGCCGACGGCAGCATGGAGAAACCCATGCTGGGCCGCTACCAGGTGGAAAAAGAACTGGGCAAAGGCGCGATGGGCGTGGTCTATCTGGGGAAAGACCCCAAGATCAGCCGCGAAGTCGCAATCAAGACCATGGCACTGGCGCAAGAATTCGAGCCGGACGAGCTGGCCGATGTCAAGGAACGCTTTTTCCGCGAGGCCGAGACCGCGGGAAGGCTCAACCATCCCAACATCGTCACCATGTACGATGCCGGGGAAGAACACGACCTGTGCTATATCGCGATGGAGTTCCTCAAGGGCAAGGATCTGGTGCCCCATACCAAGCCCGACCATCTGCTGCCGATTCCGCGCGTGATGGATATCGCGCTCAAAGTGGCAGACGCGCTCGACTACGCCCATGCCAACAACGTGGTGCACCGCGACATCAAGCCCGCCAACATCATGTACGAGATGGATACCGGCAGCGTCAAGGTCACCGATTTCGGCATCGCGCGCATTACCGATTCCTCCCGCACCAAGACCGGCATGGTGCTGGGCACGCCATCCTATATGTCGCCGGAGCAGCTTTCCGGCAAGAAAGTGGACGGCCGCTCCGACCTGTTCTCGCTGGGGGTGATGCTGTACCAGATGACCACCGGTCAGTTGCCGTTCCAGGGAGATTCGATGGCGGCGCTGATGTTCAAGATCGCCAATGAGCCGCATGTTCCCGCGCACACCATGCGACCCGATTTACCGCCTTGCCTGTCTGCTATCATCGACAAATTGCTGGCCAAGGATTTCGAGCAAAGATACCAGCGCGGCGCCGAAGTGGTGGCCGACATGCGCCAATGCTGGGCAACGATCAAAGCGGGGATGGCTAAAAAATGAATCTCACCGGGATACTGGAAGTCGTCCGGCTTAGCGACGTGGGCTTAAGGCGCGAGCATAACGAGGATGCGGTAGCGAGCGAACCGGAAGCCGGGCTGGTGGTGCTGGCCGACGGCATGGGCGGTTACAAGGCGGGCGAGGTAGCCAGCGAAATTGCCGTGCTGACGCTGGTATCCAGCATACGCGAAAGACTGCTGGAGCAGCCAGCGGGCAAAGCCGACGAGGACAGCGGCTTGCTGCGCGAAAGCCTGATCCTGCGCGATGCCGTCCACCAGGCCAATTCCGCCATCTACAATGTTTCGCAGAGCCAGCCGCAGTGCGCCGGCATGGGCACCACACTGGTGGCCGCGGTGTTCACCGATGACCGCGTTTGCGTCGGCCATATCGGCGACTCGCGCATGTACCGCTTGCGCGGAGACACGTTCACACAACTCACCGAAGACCATTCGTTGCTGAACGAACAACTCAAATCGGGCCTGATCACGGCCGAGCAGGCCAAGGTATCCAACAATAAAAACCTGGTCACCCGCGCCTTGGGCATCGACCCGGAAGTGGAGCTGGAGCTTCACGAATATGAAGTGCAGCCCGGCGACATTTACCTCCTGTGCTCGGACGGGCTATCCGATTTGGTAGAAGACGAGGAGATTCAGTTGACGTTGAGTACACTTTCCGCCAATCTTGAGCTTGCGGCGCACCAGTTGGTGCAAATGGCTAACGATAACGGCGGCAAGGATAATATTTCGGTCATTCTGGCGCGCCCGCTGAGGCCTTTCCCGGCAAAGCGCGATTGGCTGGGAAGGCTCACAGGATGGTTCAGGTAGGCTTTAAGGGCGAAACATGGCAAAACTGATATTGACCCTCGACGGCGCGTTTCTCGGCGAGCACGATCTCGACAAGGATCTGCTGACCATAGGCCGGCGCCCGAATAACGACGTGCACATCGACAACCTTGCGGTAAGCGGCAGCCATGCCGTGGTGCGCACGATAGGCAACGATTCCTTTCTCGAAGACCTGGACAGCACCAACGGTACCATCGTCAACGGCAAGCCCATTAAAAAGCACATTCTGCAGCACGGCGATGTCATCGAATTGGGCAAATACCAGCTCAAGTACGTGAACGAAGCTACGGTCAACGCCGCGGCCGGCGGCTCTCCCGCCGATTTCGAGAAAACCATGATCATCCGGCCGTCGGCAATGAAAGCCGCTGCTCCGGCTCCATCCCCTTCCATCGCAGCCAAGCTGCAAAGCACCACCACCGTTCAGGAAACGCTGAAAGCCGCTGCACCGTCACCGCACGAAGACGCGCCGGTCGGGCATGTCCAGGTGTTGAGCGGTCCCAGCGCGGGCCGCGAGCTGGTCCTGAACAAAGCCCTTACCACACTGGGCAAGCCCGGCGTACAGGTGGCCGTGATTACCCGCCGCCCTCACGGCTATTTCGTGACGCATGTCGAAGGAACCAGGCATCCGGTCGTCAACGGCCAATCGGTGGGGGCGCAGGCGCACGAACTCAATGACCATGACGTGATCGAACTGGCCGGCGTCAAGATGGAATTTTTCCTTTCCAAGGGCTGATACTGTCCGCCATGCGGCCTGAACCCAGCGACAACTCGAGCGGCAAGCAGTTCGTGTCCGAGCAGAAAGCCTTGCTGGAAAACATCGAACGCCTCAACCGCATCGGTGTGGCACTTTCCGCCGAACGCGACAATGCCCGCCTGCTGGAAACCATACTGCTGGGCGCCAAGCAAATCACCAATGCCGATGGCGGTACGCTTTATACCGTAACGGACGATCAGCGCCTGAAGTTCGAAATCATGCGTACCGACACCCTCGGCATCGCCATGGGAGGAACCACCGGCAAGGATATCCCCTTCCCGCCATTGCCGCTCTACCGCGAAGACGGCAGCGCCAACACCAACATGGTAGCGGCTTATTCCGTGCTGAACGACACCACGATCAATATCGAAGACGCCTATAAGGCCGAGGGATTCGATTTTTCCGGCACCCGGAAATTCGACCAGAATACCGGCTACCGCTCCAAATCCTTCCTCACCATCCCGATGAAGAACCACGAGAAGGAAATCATCGGCGTGCTGCAATTGCTCAACGCGATCGATCCGGCCACCGGCAAGGTGATCCCGTTCTCGGCGGCGCACCAGCAGCTGGCCGAATCGCTGGCATCGCAGGCTGCGGTAGCGCTCACCAACCATAACCTGATCGAAGGCCTGAAGGATTTGTTCGAGTCCTTCATCGAACTGATCGCCGACGCCATCGACGAGAAATCCCCCTATACCGGCGGCCATTGCCGGCGCGTGCCGGAACTGGCGATGATGTTGGCGGATGCGGCCATCAAAACCAGCGACGGGCCACTCAAGAGCTTTACGATGTCGGACAAGGAGTTGTACGAGCTGCGCATCGCCGCGTGGCTGCACGACTGCGGCAAGGTAACCACCCCGGAATATGTGGTGGACAAGCCCACCAAGCTGGCGACGATTTTCGACCGCATCCAGCTGATCGACCTGCGCTTCGAACTGCTCAAAAAGCAGGCGGAGGCGGACATATTGCGCAAGCAGATGGAGGCCGTGAAAAAAGGCCAGCTCACGCACGTACAGACCTTGGAGATTCAACTGCAAGCCTACAAGCGCCAACTCGACGACGACCGGGAATTCTTGCGCACGGCGAACATCGGCGGCGAATTCATGACCGCGGAGCATCAGGAACGGGTGACCCGGATTGCCGCTTACCAATTGCAGGATGCCGATGGCAAGACAGTGCCGTTCCTTAGCGAAAACGAAGTCTATAACCTGAACATTTCGCGCGGCACGCTCACCAGCGAAGAACGGCAGATCATCAACAACCACATCGTGGTGACGATCAACATGCTGGAGTCGCTGCCTTACCCCAAAGCCTTGCGCCGGGTACCGGAATACGCCGGCGGCCATCACGAGCGCATGGATGGCAAAGGCTATCCGCGCGGATTGACGCGCGAGCAGATGTCGATTCCGGCCAGGCTGATGGGCATTGCCGACATTTTCGAGGCGCTGACCGCGCGCGACCGGCCCTACAAGAAGGCGAAAACGCTGTCGGAATCGTTATTCATTCTGGGCAAGATGAAACTGGACAACCATGTGGATCCCGACCTGTTCGATCTGTTCATCCGCGAAAAAATCTATCTCGACTATGCCAGGCAATTCCTCGAGCCGGAGCAGATCGATAGCGTGGACGAGTCGAAAATTCCCGGCTATTGCGCCTGATCAGCTTCCCACCCGCTCTTCCTGAATCATCCATTTGCCGCCGCTCTTGATCATCAGCAGCGTTTTGCGCGTGGAAGTCTGCAGATTGTCCGAGCGATAACCCTGGCGGAAACTGACGCTGCCGTGGCTGGCATCGCTGAAGACCACCTTGGCAACTTCCACCGTTACCTTGATGGATTTCGGTTTGCCTATGCGCTCGCGGCGCAATTTGGCCCATTCGGCCCGCGATTGATTATTCGGCGTGCGAAAATCCCTGGCATAGAAGCCCAGATAGCCCCCGGCATCCTTGCGCGACCAGGCAGCGGCCCAGGCTCGCACTGCCGCCAGTACGGCCTGCTCTTCCGACGAACCCGGGGGCGGTGTTTGAGTGACTGCGCCAGGCTTGGCGGGAGTATCCGAAGTTTTTGGCACCACCACGCTGGCGATCGGCGCGGCCACATTCACGGCCGGATTGGTAAATGCCGGAGGCAGTGCTGGTTCCGCAGCCACCGGGCCGATCGCCATTTCATCGATGTCCACCTTGCTGGGCGGGCCGCCGGCACTGGCGCGCGCCTTGGCAATGTCGTTGATCAGGCTGAGGTCGCCGCCGATGGACTGCCGGCGACCTACCGACTGGTTGGCCATACGCCCATAGTTGTCACATAACTCCTTGACCAACGCCGGCGCCGGCTGCCCGCCCTTGGATGCCTGCAGGGTATGGTCGTATGCCTGGCCGGCCAATTGCGCGTAGACTTCGTTAAGGTTGCGGTAAGCTGTAGCGTAGGCAGGATCGGTACGCAACCCTCGTTCCAGTACGTCGCGTGCGTCCTCGGGCTTCCCTTGAGCGATATACAGCGTCGCCAGATTGTTATAGGGCTCGGGCAAGTCCGGGTAATCCTGTATCAGTTTCAGAAATACCTGGACGGCTTCGGGATTGCGCTTCATCTCCGCCAGCAAGGTGCCCTTGAGAAAACGCATTTGCGTGATGTTCCGTCCCCAGGCGTCTTTCGGGCGGCTGGCCAGATAGGCATCGACCTGCTCCAGCGCCTGCTGTTTTTTCCCCTTTTTCAGCAGCTGACTGATTTCATAAACCGGGTCGGACGCGCTCGCCCGGAACGTGCAGAGCAGCGCGAGCATGAGCGCAATGGCATTGATTTTCATGGCTGACGTATAATCAAATTGCTTGTTGCGATTATAGGTTTAATCGGGATATTTCATTCATCCGCATGATGATCGCACAGGATTTTGAGCGATAGGGAAATTTTGCGGGGCTGCGGCGTGATATGCCGACCGAGCAAATTTCATGTCCTGCAATAAGCCTGGTCAAGCGAGCGGTTTAGAGCATCCACCGCGTCCAGAGCGCAAGGAAGGAGAGTCATGAGCAAGGCGCAGAAAATCCTGCTGGCGCTGACAGCGTTCAACCTGTCGCTGATCCTGATGTTTCCGCCATTTGACGATTATTCCGTCACCAGCAACAACGTGGCCATTTTCGGCGGATTTCGCTGCGTTCTGTCCGGCATGCCCAACGCCGTCGTCAATGCCAGCTTTCTGTTTCTGGAAATTGTCGTGGTGCTGATCAATGCCGGGATATTCTGGCTGGTGACGCTGGAGAACAAGTCCCGGCAAAGCCGCCGCAAACTAAGCTACCGCAAAGCAACGCTTTTCATCGTCGCGGCCAACCTGGTTGCGGTCATGCTGTTTCCGCCTTTCGAGTACATCTCCCATATGACACGTGCCGCGCTGCCGACATTCGAGGGTTTCTATTTCCTGTTCTCCCGCCCGCCTTATCGGGTCATCGTTACCCCGATCCTGTGGCTGGAAGTTATTTTCGTACTTATCAATGGCGGCCTGTTGCTGCTGGCTTTCAAGGAACGCAGCGTGCTGCGCAATGATGACGACATCAAGGCTGCGGAACTGATGATGAAACTGCAGAAGCGGTCGTCCTAATCTTTCGCAAACGCTGCGATCCTGTCCAGCAATTGTGGCAAGTCCTCAAGATGAACATCATGCAAGAACTCCCCGCCCGGCGAAAGCTTGAGATTGGGCCCCTGCTCGCATCGGCCGAGGCAGTGGAAAGTCTCTACGCTTATCGGCAAGCCACGTTCCGCGACTGCGGCCTGCAATGCCGCCGCAATCTCCTCTCCGCCCCTGGCGCCGCAGGAAGGCGTGTCCGGACTGGCCCTGCGGTTGATGCATACTGTCACGGTTTTTATCACGCTCATCGGGTTACTATATCTCTAAAGAAGCTGTCTTAAAATTCGCGAGGAGCGATGGATGCAAGGCGCACGGAATGCAGTGACCGAGAAAAAGCAGTTTCAGTGCAGGCTCACCTGCGTAGCAGGTTATGCCGGAGCTACAGTACAGATAGTACGGCGAGGGAGCGACAACGAAGTTGCTGCGCAAGCTAACTCGCGCAGCGACGTTAAGCCGCACGACGGCCGTAGCCGATACCGCGCAACGCCGCAGACACCCTCCGCAGCAATTTTCAAGACAGCTTCCAACAGTTCCCAGAAATGCATATGAACGCTGACAATTCTACGCAATCGGACGTCGCACAACGCCTGGATCACGAAAAAAACATTCTGCGCATGTCGCAGATGTATCGTACCTTGACTCGCAGCAACCGGGCGATCGCCCATGACCGCGAGCGCGGCACTCTGTTCTCTGACATCTGCCGCATCGCGGTCGAGACCGGAAATTTCAGCATGGCATGGATCGGCCTGCTGGATAAAGCATCCGGCGAGATCCGAACGGCGACGCAGGAGGGCGGAGATGCATCCATGCTGCAGCGACAGCTGGAACCGGCAACCGCGGCCGGCGCTGCAATACGCGAGGGTCGTACCTATATTTGCAACGATCTTTCCGCAAACACCGGCCCCGAGCCGTCGCCTGCGATTCGTGGCCAAGCCCGGTCGATGGCAGCTTTGCCTTTGCATGAAAATCATGATGTAGCCGGCGCGCTGGTGCTATATACCGATGAAGCCGGTTTTTTTACGCCGGCGCTGGTGGAGCTGCTGGAAGAAATGGCGCAAGACATATTTTTTGCCATGCAAAAGCTGGCCGACGATGAAAAGCGCGAGGCGATGGCTCAGGCTTTGCGCGAAAGCGAGGAACGCTGGAGTTTTGCGCTGGACGGCAGCGGTGACGGCGTATGGGACTGGAACACCCAGACCAACCAGATGTTTTATTCGTCAGGCTACTGGAATATTCTCGGTTTTGCGCCGGGTGAAACGGATGCCAGCGTGGAGGATTTCGACGCGCGCATGCATCCGGAAGACAAGCCGGGAGTGCTGGATAGCACAGTACAGCTGTTTCGAGGGGAACTGCCGGATTTCTGCCGGGAATATCGTCTGCGATGCAAGGACGGCAGCTACAAATGGGTACTGTCGCGCGGCAAAGTGGTCAGCCGTTCCGCCGATGGCCAGCCGGTACGGGTAATCGGCACGATAGAAGACATCACCGTGCGCAAGTCGGCCGAGGCCAACCTCCAGCTCGCCGCACAGGTGTTCCAGCGCAGCAGCGAAGCCATTATCGTCACCGACCGCGACAATGCCATACTCTCGGTCAATCCCGCATTCACCGGGGTGACCGGCTATACGCCGGATGAGGTCATCGGCAGGAATCCGCGCATATTCTCTTCCGGACGCCACGACAGGGCGTTCTACCAGAAAATGTGGGGCAGCCTGCTGACCACCGGTCACTGGCATGGCGAAGTCTGGAATCGCCGCAAGAATGGCGATATCTTTCCGGAATGGCTGTCAATCACCGCGGTGCATGACGACAGCGGGCAAGTGAGCCACCACATCGCAATTTTCAGCGATATCGGCGAAATCAAGCGCGCCCAGACCGACCTCCAGCTCGCCGCACAGGTGTTCGAGAGCAGTAGCGAAGCCATTACCATCACCGACCATGACAACCGGATTCTCTCGGTCAATCGCGCATTTACCGAGGTGACCGGCTATACGCCGGACGAAGTCACCGGCAGGAATCCGCGCATGTTCTCTTCCGGGCGCCACGACAGGGCGTTCTACCAGAAAATGTGGAACAGCCTGCTGACCACCGGCCATTGGCGCGGCGAAATCTGGAATCGCCGCAAGAATGGCGATATTTATCCGGAATGGCTGTCAATCACCGCGGTGCGTGACGACAGCGGGCAAGTGAGCCACTACATCGGGATGTTCAGCGATATCAGCGAAATCAAGCGCACCGAAGAACGTATCCACCAACTGGCGAATTACGATGCCTTGACCGGCCTACCCAATCGAGACCTGTTTCAGGAACGCATCGGGGTGGCGATCTCCAGCGCACAGCGCAATCGCAGCCCGCTCGCACTGCTATCGCTTGATCTCGATCGCATCAAACAGATCAACGAATCCTTCGGCCATGCTGCAGGCGACCAGCTCCTGAAGGTCGTTGCCGAGCGCCTGCGCGAAATCGTGCCGGCGCAGTCTGCCGGAACGCACCACGGCGGCGATGTGTTTCATATTCTGCTGCCAGGGCTGGATATGGAGGGTGCCGGACACATGGCGCAATCCATCATCAATGACTTATCGCAGCCTTATCTGCTGGATGGAAATGAGGTCATGGCGACGCCGAGTATCGGCATCAGCGTTTTCCCCAACGATGGCACCGAGACCGACGTACTGATCCAGAATGCCGAGGCCGCCATGTTCCGCGCCAAGGGCAGTGGCCGCAGAGGCTATCAGTTCTTCGCACCCGAAATGAATGCCCGGTCGCTGCAGCGCATGACGCTGGAGAACAGCCTGCGCCGTGCGCTGGAACAGGAGGAATTCCTCGTCTACTACCTGCCGCAGGCAGATCTGAAAAGCGGTCAGGTGGTCGGTGCCGAAGCGCTGCTGCGCTGGCAGCATCCGGAAATGGGCATGGTTTCGTCCCAGGTATTCATCGAGATGGCCGAAGAAAGCGGCGTCATCGTACCACTGGGCGAATGGATGATGCGCAACGTATGCCGGCAAATCCAGGCGTGGCAGCAGGCCGGCGTACGCGCAATGCCGATCTCGATCAATATTTCTTTCCGCCAGTTCCGTCAGTTCCGCCAGATTGAGGACATTCTCCGGGAAAGCGGCATCAATCCTTTCCTCTTGGAAATCGAATTGACCGAGAGCACGATCATGCATGATGTCGAGGAAACGGCGCAGGTGATCCATCGCATCAAACAGCATGGGATCCGGGTAGCGGTGGATAACTTTGGCGTCGGATATTCCACGCTGGCTTATCTCAAGCGTTTCCATATCGACAAGCTGAAAATCGACCAATCCTTCATACGCGAACTGGTGGATAGCGCCGACGATTCGGCCATCGTGCGCGCCATCATCAGCATGGCGCATAGCCTGCGGCTGGAAGTGGTGGCCAAAAGCGTGGAAACGCAGAAACAGCTCGATTTTCTCAAGGCCTTGAACTGCGACCAGATCCAGGGTTACCTGTTCAGCGAGGCACTGCCACCGGAAGATTTCGCCACTTTGCTGCTTGAAGAAAAAAGGCTAGCCTGATGCAGCGGCTGTTACTGATGCTGATGTTGAGCATGGCCGCTGCTGCCCAAGGAGCTGATGAAACGTTCAGCACGAACCCCGCCCAAGGCTCGCCCAAGGCCGACAGCCCGGCTGACGCTGCGCAGCCGCAAGCCCCCAAAGCGGAGCCGCCGAAAAAAACCGAGTACGACAAGCTGCCCTTGCCGCGGTTGCTGGCCAAGGCCAACGCCAACGATGTTACCGCGCAGTTCGAACTGGCTTCGCGTTTCAGTTACGGCCAGGGTCTTCCCAAGAACACCGATGAAGCGCTGCGCTGGCTGCGCCGCGCCGCCGGAGCGGGCCAGCAAGATGCGGCCCGCCTGCTGGCGGTAAAACTCTACAACGGCTATGACGTGACAGCGGATTTCACCGAGGCGCTGCGCTGGGCGCACATGCTGGCCGATAAAGGCGACCTGCCGGGGCAATTGATGCTGGCCAATATGTATGCGAACGGCGAAGGCACTGCGCGGGACCTGGTGCAGGCTTATATGTGGTATGCCATCGCCGCTGCCGGCGGCAAACGCGACGACGGCAAGGACGAGCCCAGGGAAGAACAGTTGCAGGCGGCGATGGATCAGCGCGACAAGCTCGCCGGTCTGCTTACCCAGGAGCAGGAAGCGCAGGCCCAGAAGCTTGCCAGTGATTGGTGGCTGAGCAAGTACGTGCCGAAACCAGCCGTTAAAAGCAAAACAAAATCGAAGAAAAAGCCAGCAGCACCGGGGAAACCGGCATAATCGCTGAAGTTCTCCCTGACCCTTTAATGCTGCCTCAGCCTCGGGTTACTGGAAAAACTCTTTTACCTTAGCCATCCACGACTTCGCTCGCGGGCTGTGTTTCTGGGCGTCCAGCTGATTGATTTCTTCCAGCTCGCGCAACAGCTCCTTTTGCCGCTCCGTGAGCTTGACCGGCGTTTCCACCATCACATGGCACAACAGGTCGCCGTGTTCATTGCTGCGCAGCGCCTTGATGCCTTTGCCGCGCAGGCGGAATACCGCACCGGTCTGGGTTTCCGCCGGGATTTTCATCTTGGCGTGGCCATCCAGCGTAGGAATTTCGATTTCGCCGCCGAGTGCCGCCATGGTAAAGCTGATCGGCATTTCGCAATGCAGGTCGCCGCCGTCGCGCTCGAAAATGGCGTGCTTCTTGAGATGCACCACCACGTACAGATCGCCCGGCGGCCCGCCGTTGACGCCGGCCTCACCTTCGCCGGTCAGGCGGATACGGTCGCCCTCGTCCACCCCGGCCGGAATCTTGACCGCCAGGGTCTTCTGCTGCTTGATGCGGCCGTCGCCGTGACAGGCCGGACAGGGAGAGGACACCATTTTGCCGCTGCCGTGGCATTTCGGACAGGTCTGCTGGATCGAGAAGAATCCCTGCTGCATGCGCACCTGACCGTGACCGCCGCAAGTGGAACAGGTGGCCGGCTGCGTACCGGGCTTGGCCCCGCTTCCGTGGCAGGTTTCGCACTCGGCCATGACCGGAATGCGAATCTTGGTCTCGGTGCCGCGCGCGGCGTCTTCCAGCGAGATTTCCATGTTGTAGCGCAAGTCCGCGCCGCGGTAGACGTTGGAACGCCGTCCGCCGCCTGCGCCGAAGATGTCTCCGAAGATATCGCCGAACGCGTCCGCAAAGTTGCCGAAACCCTGGCTGCCCGGCCCGCCGCCCGCGCTCGGGTCGACGCCGGCATGGCCATACTGGTCGTAGGCGGCGCGTTTCTGCGCATCCGACAGGATCTCGTAGGCTTCCTTGGCTTCCTTGAAATGCTCCTCGGCATTCGGATTATCCGGATTGCGGTCCGGATGATATTTCATGGCCAGTTTGCGGTAGGCCTTCTTGATGTCGTCTTCGGCAGCGTCGCGGTTGACGCCCAACACTTCGTAATAGTCTTTTTTTGCCATAAGGATTCGGTCGTTAGTTAATAAATGCCAGTCGCCAGTTGAAACCCACAGGAGTTACCAACGACTAGCCACCAGCGACTAAAGACTTATTTTTTCTCGTCCTTGACTTCTTCGAATTCGGCATCGACGACATTATCGTCAGCCTGCTTCTCGGCCTGCTCCGCATGTGCTGCGCCAGCCCCGGCACTACCTTCCGGCTGCTGGGCGTAAATCTTTTCCGCCAGCTTGTGCGAAGCTTCCATCAGCGCGTTGGTCTTGGCTTCGATGGCTTCCTTGTCGTCGGACTTGAGGACGTCTTCGACTTCCTTGAGCGCGGCCTCGATCTTTTCCTTCTCCCCGGCGTCCAGCTTGTCGCCGTGCTCGGAGAGCGACTTCTTCACGCTGTGCACCATGCCGTCGGCCGCGTTGCGCGCATCGACCAGTTCGCGCACCTTGTGGTCTTCCTCGGCGTGCGCGGCAGCGTCTTCTTCCATGCGGCGGATTTCTTCCTCGGACAAGCCGGAACTGGCCTTGATAGTGATGTTGCTTTCCTTGCCGGTAGCCTTGTCCTTGGCCGCCACATGCAGGATGCCGTTGGCATCGATGTTGAAGGCAACCTCGATCTGCGGCATGCCGCGCGGCGCAGGCGGAATGTCAGCCAGATTGAACTGACCCAGGCTCTTGTTGCCGGAAGCGATCTCGCGCTCGCCCTGCAACACGTGGATGGTCACCGCCGACTGGTTGTCTTCCGCGGTCGAGAACACCTGCGACGCCTTGGTCGGGATCGTGGTGTTCTTCTGGATCAGCTTGGTCATCACGCCGCCCATGGTTTCGATGCCCAAGCTCAACGGAGTCACGTCCAGCAGCAGCACGTCCGTCACTTCGCCTTGCAGCACGCCGCCCTGGATGCAGGCCCCGACGGCCACGGCTTCGTCCGGGTTGACGTCCTTGCGCGGTTCGCGGCCGAAAAAAGCCTGCACCTTCTCCTGCACCTTGGGCATGCGGGTCTGCCCGCCGACCAGGATCACGTCCTGAATATCGGAAAGCTTGACGCCGGCATCCTTCATCGCCAGCTCGCACGGCTTGATGGTGCGTTCGATCAGATCTTCCACCAGCGACTCGAACTTGGCACGGGTGATCTTGACGACTAAATGTTTAGGTCCGGTGGCATCCGCGGTGATGTAGGGCAGGTTGACGTCGGTCTGGGTGCTGGAAGAGAGCTCGATCTTGGCTTTTTCCGCAGCTTCCTTCAGGCGCTGCTTGGCCAGCAGATCGTTGCGCAGGTCGAGGCCGGCGTTGTCCTTCTTGAACTCGTCGGCCAGGAAGTCGATCAGGCGGTTGTCGAAGTCTTCGCCGCCCAGGAAGGTGTCGCCGTTGGTGGACAGCACTTCGAACTGGTGTTCGCCGTCGATTTCAGCGATTTCGATAATGGAAATATCGAACGTGCCACCACCCAGGTCATACACCGCAATCTTGCGGTCGCCTTCCTGCTTGTCCAGACCGAATGCCAGCGCAGCAGCGGTCGGTTCGTTGATGATGCGCTTCACTTCCAGACCGGCGATGCGGCCGGCGTCCTTGGTGGCCTGGCGCTGGCTGTCGTTGAAATAGGCCGGCACGGTGATGACGGCTTCGGTCACTTCTTCGCCCAGGTAATCCTCGGCGGTCTTCTTCATCTTGCGCAGCACTTCGGCGGAAACCTGCGGCGGCGCCATTTTCTTGCCGCGCACTTCCACCCAGGCATCGCCGTTGTCGGCCTTGGTAATGGTGTAGGGCATCAGGTTGATGTCCTTCTGCACTTCCTTTTCTTCGAAGCGGCGGCCAATCAGGCGCTTCACCGCGTACAAGGTGTTCTTGGGGTTGGTCACCGCCTGACGCTTGGCCGATGCGCCGGCCAGGATTTCGCCATCTTCGGCATAAGCGACGATGGACGGCGTGGTGCGAGCACCCTCGGCATTCTCGATCACGCGCGGCTTGCCGCCTTCCATCACGGCGACGCAGGAGTTGGTCGTGCCCAGGTCGATGCCAATAATCTTTCCCATGTTGGTTCCTTAAAAAAGTCTTTTACGATAGTCGGTATATAGAGACGGTTTGCTGATTTTCAAGCGCTAATTCTTGCCTTTTGACACCACGACAAGCGCCGGGCGCAGCACACGGTCGTGCAGGGTGTAGCCCTTTTGCAGCACGTTGATCACGGTATTGGGCTCGGCATCGGCTTCCACCATGCTGATCGCCTGGTGCTTGTGCGGGTCGAATTTCTCGCCGACCGGCGCCACTTCGAGCACATTGAATTTTTCCAATACGCTGGCAAGCTGCTTGAGCGTGAGTTCGACGCCGTTCCTGTAGCTCTCGACCGTTGCGGTTCCCACATTGAGCGCGGCTTCCATGCTGTCCTTTACCGCGAGCAATTCGGAGGAGAATTTCTCCAACGCGAACTTGCGCGCTTTCTCGATATCGTCCTGCGCGCGGCGGCGGATGTTCTCGCCTTCCGCCTTGGCATACATCCAGGCGTCATAATGCTCCTGTGCCCGCCGGTCGGCGTCCTGCAGCATGTCTTCCAGGCTGGGCATCATTTCCACATTGCCCTGCTCCGGCTGGCGGCCGGCCGGTTCGTCACCGGAAGGCGCCGATAACAGTTGCTCTCCTTCGACAGGCTGTTCCGGGGTCTGGTTTTCTTGCGACATGAGAATTCCTCGTCATTAAATACGTAACTCCGAAAATGGAGACAAATCGAAAAAAAACAAGCCAGACCAACAAAAAAATTGCGCCATACAATATTATTCCTTTAAGAATAAATATTTACACCGCAACACCCACTTGCCGCAGAGCACCTGAGACGCCGTTTTCCTGCAGGAAAGCACCGCTGGCGCCGACCGGTCGCTGCAACCGGTCAGCGCCACCTTTTTCGACAACCGGCGGGGATGAAACCTACCGAAATAGGCTCTTAACCTGGCTCAATGCCCCAATGACGCTATCGCAGGAGGGAGTTTCGGCAATTCCGCCCAGATTGCGAAAACGCCCGGGATCGGCGCCGAACACGCCGGTCAATGCCGGATCGGTGTCGGTATAGACAGCGACGGCAGGCACATCCAGCGCAGCGGCGAGATGGATCAAACCGGTATCCACGCCGACGGTCGCTGCCGCGTTTGCCAGCACGGCAGCCAGTTCTGCCAGCGGCAGCCGGGGCAGCACCAGCGCTTGCGGAACGCTTGCTGCAATCATGCGGGCGCGGACCAGTTCGTCCGCATTGCCCCACGGCAACAACAGGACCAAGCCGTCTGCGGCCAGCGCTTGGCCCAACGCGATCCAGTGCTCCGTTGGCCATAGCTTGGAATCCCGGCTGGTGCCATGCAAGCCGACGACATAACGCTGCGGCAACCCTGGCGGCAGCCTGTCGAGGCTGGCATGTATGCCATAATCCGGCGGCGTTTCGGGCTGCGCATAGCCAAGCGCCAACGCAGCCAGTTGGCGATTGCGGGTAACGGCATGCTGCCCGCGCGCCACCGCATGCCGATGCCGGTAAAACAGCGAGGCCAGCGGTTCTCGAGCGGAGTCGCCGTCCTGGCCGTGCCGCGGACCGGTTGCCCACGAAGCAAGCAGCGCGCTCTTCAGCAGTCCCTGGGTATCCAGCACCCAATCGTAATGCTGCCATTTCAGCCGTGCTCTGCAGGCGGATATTTGTCGCCAGGTCCGGCTTGAGGCCAGGTTGCGCCGCCAGCGCCGCATCGCCACCGGAATAACCTCGGAGACGCCGGGATGCAGCGCGGGAATGTCGGCAAACCCTTCTTCCACCGCCCAGTCGATGACCATGCCTGGAAATTGTTTCCGGATGTCGGTCACAACCGGCAGGTTATGGACGACATCGCCAAGAGACGAGGTTTTAACGATCAGCAAGCGGGGCATGGGCGCATTTTCGCATACAATTCACACTTTTCCGGCTTGCGGCAGGGCATGCGCCTGATGAAGTTTGCTTTTATCATTTTCAAATACTTTCCCTATGGCGGCGCCCAGCGCGACATGCTGCGCATCGCCAGGGCCTGCGTCGCGCGCGGCCACGCGGTCAAGATTTATACCGGCCAGTGGCATGGCGACCGGCCCGAAGGCACTATCGAAGTAGCCTGCCTGCCGTTTTCCGGCATCTTCAACCATCAGCGCCACCAGCAGCTGATCGATGCGATCACCGCGCAACTGGCTGCCGACAAACCCGATTTGATCGTCGGCTTCAACCGCATGCCGGGGCTGGACGCCTACTATGCCGCCGATCCCTGTTTTATCGAGCGCGCTTATACCGAGCGCAATTGCCTGTATCGGCTAACCGGCCGCTACCGTTTTTTTGCGGCATGCGAAAAGGCGGTGATGCAAGGAGACGGCAACTGCCGGATATTGCTGCTGTCGTCGCGCGAGAAAGACATTTTCCAGCGCTGGTACCACACGCCAGACGAGCGTTTCCGCCTACTGCCGCCGAGCATTCCGGCCGAAGCTTTTGCCGATATCGACCGCACTGCGGCAAGAGCTAAAGTACTGGCGGAATTTGGGCTGCCCGAAGAGGCGAATATCGTGCTCATGGTGGGCTCGGCCTTCGTCCGCAAAGGGCTGGATCGGGCCATCGAAGGATTGGCCGCGCTGCCGGAAGCCGCTCGGCGCAACACCTGGCTGCTGGCGGTCGGCGAAGACAAGCCGGATGCGATGGCGGCACTGGCGAAACGGCTTGGCGTGGGCGAGCGCATAATCATCACCTCAGGCCGTCCGGATATCCCGCAACTCATGAAAGCGGCGGACATGCTGGTGCACCCGGCACGCTCGGAGCTTGCGGGCATCGTGTTGATCGAGGCGATGACGGCCGGCCTGCCGGTGCTAGTCACCGATGTATGCGGCTATGCGGTCCACATCGAGGCCGCAGGCGCAGGGCAGGTGCTGCCCTCGCCTTACCGGCAGGTGGATCTCAACCAAGCACTGGCTCACATGCTCGAATCGGACCGGACACCATGGAGCGAAAGCGGCCTGCGCTATACCGCGAACATCGCGGCGCGCTTCTCCTCAGCCATGGAAGCCGAACTGCTGGAGCAGTTTGCAGCCGAAAAGAGAGGTTGACTTGGACTTTTTCCCGAGCAAAAGCGCAGACTTCATCCCGCAGGACTTCCGTGCCCTGCTGCCGGCTGGCGACGCCTTCGAGCGCATCATGGCGTTGCAGGGCGAAGTCTTCCGCGACGTGCCGGGCCGAAAGACGATCCGGGTCAGCCTGGGCGGGAAATCCTACTTCGTCAAACAGCATTCCGGCGTGGGCTGGAAGGAAATCTTCAAAAACCTGCTCACCGGCAAGCTGCCTGTCCTCGGCGCCGACACCGAATGGCGGGCGATACACAAATTGGGCGAACTGGGCATCGCCACCACGCCCGCCGTCGCCTATGCCAGCCGCAGCTGCAACCCGGCGCGGCGGCGCTCGTTCGTTGTCACGCGCGACCTCGGCGATATCGTTTCGCTGGAAGATTTCTGTCACAATTGGGCCGCCGAACCACCCGATCTCAGGCTCAAACGCAGCATCATCAGGGCCGTGGCCGACATCTCCCGGCGGCTGCACAATCATGGCTTGAGCCACCGCGATTTCTACATCTGCCATTTCTGCCTGGATGGAGCGCGGCTGGCCGATGGCGAAATCCTGCTGTATCTGCTCGACCTGCACCGCGTCGGCATCCGCGACACCATTCCTCATACCGCACGCATGAAGGATATCGCCGCGCTCTACTTTTCGGCGATGGATGCGGGCCTGAGCCGGCGCGATTATTTGCGCTTCGTACGGCTCTACTGCGGCACTCTGCGCCATGCGCTGGCGCATGGACAGCCGTTCTGGAAACAGGTGGAAGCCAGGGCCCGCACGCTTTACCGCAAATTCCACGGCCGTTGGCCGAACACATCGCCAGCTTCAACGCAGGAAAAAATCCAGTGAAACCGTCCGTCAACACTTTGTTGGTGTTATTAGCGCCCCTGATACCAGCGCGGCTGGTCAGTCTCGGCGCGCGCGCCGTGTACAGAATCCAGGAAGTGCGCATTGCCGAAGCGGCGCGGGAAATGCTCGCGAGCGGCGACTGGATGGTACCGGCGAATTGCGGCTGCAAAAGCCGCCGCTGCCATACTGGCTCACTGCTGTCGGTTACAAGGCGGGCGGCGTGAACGAAACTGCAATCCGCATACTGGCGCCGCTGGCGTTGCAACGCCAGGCTGAAATCTGGCTGATTACGGAACGGGTGCCGTCCATGGCCGGCACGACGGCAGAAACCGTGGCGGAATCCGGCGAACTCAAGCTATGCAAGCTGCAGCTCAAGCCGTGACGTCCGACCTGCTGGCATTGTCGGTACAGGGCGGGGATGCTTTTACGCTGACGTTGGCCGATGGCACGACGCTGGAATGCAGCCGCATCGTCCGGCGCGTGCCGGGTAAGCGCCTGGTTTGCGAAGGGATGTGGCGGCAACAGGCAGTGTTTGCCAAGATATTCCTCGGACCGCATGCGGCGCGCCATGCTGCACGCGACCGGCAGGGTTCCCAATGGTTGACCGAAAAACGCCTGTCGACGCCGACGCTGCTGCATGCGTCCACACTGCCGGACGGGGCTGGCGAAATACTGCTGTACCAGTCGATCGCCGATTCAGCCAATGCCGAAGATGTCATGTACAACACCCTGAATGGCCCGCAGCGGCTGGCGCTGGCAATGGCGTTGACGCGAACCGTCGCCGCGCACCATGAGGCGGGGTTGCTGCAAACCGATCTTTATCTCAAGAATTTCCTCGTACAAGGCGAGCGGATCTACACGCTGGACGGCGACGGCATCCGCCTGCTGCCGGGCTGGTGCGCCCGGCGCACCGCCATTTCCAACCTGGCACGCTTACTGTCCAAGCTGGATGCCAATGATGACGGCTGGGCAGCGCAGCTGTACCAGTACTATTGCGAGCAGCGCGGGCGGATGCCGCAGCCCGCGCAACAGAAAGCGTTGGAGCGCGAAGTCAGGCGCATCCGCCGCGAGGTCATCACCGAGTATGCCGACCGCAAGGTGTTCCGCGAATGCAGCGATGTGCATGTGGAACAGGATCGTTCGAAATTCCTGGTCGTCGCACGGGCATGGATGGATCGACTGGACAGTCTGCTGGCCGCTCCGGACATCCTGCTGGAGCAGAGCACGCGCCTCAAGACCGGCAACACCTGCACGGTTGGCCTGATCGAGCAGGCCGGACGCAAAATTGTCGTCAAACGGTACAATATCAAGAATTTGCGTCACGGACTGGGCCGGGCCTTGAGGAAATCGCGCGCGGCGCTGTCGTGGGCCAATACCTATCGCCTGCGCATCGCCGGCATCGCCACGGCCGCGCCGGTGGCCCTGCTGGAGCAGCGCTGGGGCTTCATCCGGCGCCGGGCCTGGTTTCTGGCGGAATACGTGGCAGGACCGGATGTCGGCGCATGGATGGCAGAAGTCGCGCCGCAGCAGCGGCAGCAAGTAGCGATGAATGTCGCGCAGCTGCTGCACAAAATGCAAAGGCTGCGCTTCGCCCATGGCGATCTCAAGGCAGCCAATATCAAGATCGTCGACATGCAGCCCGTCTTGATCGACCTGGACAGCCTCAAGGAATATCGCTGGGATTGGCTGTTCCGGAGACGGCATGCACGCGACCTGCGGCGGCTGCTGAGAAATTGGGAGCACGATGCCGCCCTGCTGGAGCCAATGCGGCAAGCGCTGCGCGATGTTTATGGAAATGACCCGGTGCTGGCTGCAGCCGGGGTAATGTGAGACTAGCAAACAATGATAATCTTGGGTTTATCCGGCGCCGTCGGGCATGACGCCTCCGCCGCGATCCTGGTCGACGGCAAGACGATCGCCGCGGCCGAAGAAGAACGCTTTCTGCGCGACAAGCATGCCAAGAACAAGTATCCGCTCGAGGCCGCGAAATACTGCCTGCGCGAAGCCGGCGTTCAACCGGAGCAGGTGGACGTGGTAGCGTTTCCCTACGCGGAAATCCCGCTGACCTCGCCCGCCCGCTGGCACTATGCCAAACGCTACTGGTATGCGCCGGACCGCGCGCTGGATGCGATCTTCAACGGCAACCGCCGCTTCCGCCGCAACCGCGACCATGTGCTGGCGCTGATGGCAGAGCTCGGCCTGAGCCGCGCGCGTTTCGTGCCGGTAGAGCATCACCTGGCGCATGCCAGCAGCGCCTATCATCTGGGCGGCTTCAAGGAAAAAACCGCGATCGTCGGCATCGACGGCAAGGGCGAATACGCGACAACCTTTTTCGGCTACGGCGAAAACGGCAAGATCCACAAGATCAAGGAATTCTATGACCCGGATTCGCTGGGCGGGCTGTACGGCGCGATTACCGAATACCTCGGCTTCGAGATGCTGGACGGCGAGTTCAAGGTGATGGGCATGGCGCCTTACGGCGACCCGAAGAAATACGACTTATCGCGGCTGCTGGAATTCGATGGCGGGAATTTTCGCGTCAATACCAAGCTCATCAACGTCGTGGGGCTACGCCGCTACAAGGAAAACGGCAAGGGTTACTATTTCGCCAAGGCGCTGGTGGATTGGCTGGGGCCAAAGCGGAATGGCGATGAGATCGACCACCCGTATATCCATTACGCGGCGGCGGTGCAAGATTTATTGGAAACCGTCGCACTCAAGCTTATCGACCACTACGTCGGCGATATCGTCCGCGAGACCGGACGTATCGCGATGGCGGGCGGCGTCGCGCTCAACGTCAAGCTCAACCAGCGCATCATCGCGCTGCCGGGCGTCAAGGAGCTGTTTGTGCAGCCGGCCTCCGGCGATGCCGGTACCGCCTTGGGCGCGGCCACCTACGTCGCGGCGGAACTGGGCGAGAATGTCGAACCCATGCGTCACGCCTATCTGGGGCCTTCCTATACCACCGCGGAATGCATCGCCGCCTGCGAGGCGCACCCGGCGAAGCCGCAATGGCAGCGCATAGACGACGCCTCGGCCAAGGGCGCGGAACTGCTCGCAGCAGGCCATCCGCTGGCCTGGTTCCAGGGCCGCATGGAGTTCGGCCCCCGTGCGCTGGGCTGCCGCAGCATCCTCGGCGATCCCAGTCATCCGGGCGTGGCCGATCGCATCAATGCGCAGATCAAATACCGCGAACGCTGGCGGCCTTTCTGCCCCAGCATGCTGGACCGCGCGGCGGCGGATATCCTGCAAACCGACCATCCAGCGCCTTACATGACCTTTACCTTCGATGTCGCCGAACACTGGAAAGCGCGCATCCCGGAAGTCGTGCACGAAGACGGCACTGCGCGCGCCCAGGTGGTGACAATGGACACCAACCCGCGCTATTACCGGCTGATCGAGGAGCTGGAAAAGCGGCGCGGTATCCCGGTAGTGCTCAACACTTCGCTCAACCGCCGCGGCGAGCCCATGGTGTGCAGCCCGGCCGACGCGCTCGACATGTTCTTCGGCTCGGACCTGCAATATCTCATCATGGAAGACGTGCTGGTTACCAAATCGGATATCTATGACTAATGTTCGAAACCCTATTCCGGTTTCTGCAATCATCGTCAACTACAAGTCCGGCTCTTATGCTGCGGAATGCATCAGGTCGCTACTGGAGCAGGATATCGACGGCCTCGAGATTATCGTCGTCGATAACGACAGCCGGGATGACAGCGTAAAAACTCTTCGCGCAACGTTTGGCGAACAAATCGTCGTTATCGAAAACCAGGAGAATTTGGGGTTTGGCCGAGCCAACAATCTGGCGGCATCGGTAGCCAATGGCGATTTCTTACTGCTGATCAATCCGGACACAAAATTGCTGAATACCAATGCGATATCCGCATTGGTTTCGTATCTCACGCAAAATAACGACATGGGCATTGTCGGCCCCGAGATTCATGAGCCTTCAAAGAACAAATTTGTACTTCCCAGAACACAATACCCTTCTGCAAAGCGCTTGAGGCATACATCCAAAATAAAATCCCTGCCTGGAAAATACGCCTGGATACTGGGCGCCTGCATGGCGATGAGAAAGAAGGTATTTCAGGAAATCGGGGGGTTTGATCCGGATTTCTTTTTATATGGCGAAGACGCCGACATTTGCCTTCGGCTAAGATTGGCAGGGTATCAAGTCGGATATTGCGACGCCGCAAAAATCACTCATGTCGGAGGAGGGAGTGAGCAAGAGTCCACATCGCTGGATAAGTATCTGAGAAAAAAAAGAGGCTTCTTTCTCTTTTGCAGGAAACACTATGCTGCAAAAGACATAGCGCACATCGCCAGAATGTCTCTTGCCACGACTTGCCTGGGTTTTATGAAAGTGGCGATACGGGGATTTTTAGGTGTCGGCAAACGCCAAGGCTCTCTCGACCAGCAGCAGAGACTGGAAGCGGCAAGAATTGTGGCCGGCGAGGTACTCGATGAACTCAAGGAAACCCGCTAGACCGTCTTTGTCACCCAGCCATCAGCGGCTATTGGCAACGCGGGGTGCGTGAGCGAGCATAGTCGAGGAATTCCGCGATATCGTCCGAACACAGCTTAAGTTGCTGATAACCAGCGTTGTTCCATCATGCCAACCATGGACCAAAGGTATGCCGTAAGTGCCGGTGCCCATCCGGTAATGCGGATACCGGCGGCGGAACTCCTGTTGCGAGCGCTCGACCTTCAACGCCGGCCGTCCGCGTTGCGAATCTGAGCGATTTAGAAGTTTTTTCCAGAACTGGCGCAGTTTCTGCTCCCCAATCTCACGGGCGCGGTCAGTGGCTTCCAAGAGATTCAAGGACTCTGGTTTTGGGAAAATCATCCAGCAGCCTCAAGGCTGCGGCTACAACTTCCGTGGGATTGATGGCTGCCATCGATTCCTTTTTTATCGCAATATGATTTTTTTTCATTGGATATGGACCAGTGTTTGCGGGATTGGTTGGTCCAAACAAGCCCAGCAGGGGGACACCGGAAGCAGATGCAACGTGTAGTACGCCGCAATCTTGAGAGATAAACAAATTCATATCCCTCATCAATTTAAATAGTTCAGGAATTGAGGTCTTCCCGATTAAATTGATGGTACCAGGAACGCTTTTCTCAAATCTCTTGCCAAGAAATGCTTCATGCCTTGTGCCGGTTATCACGAATCTAATTCTTGAATTTGCACGAATCAGCTGGTTTGCCAGCTCGATATAGCTATCGATCGGCCAAAGCTTCTGATGCATTGTTTTATGCCTGTAGAAAAATTTCCACCCATGAATTGCCGTTCTGGCGCATCCAAGATGCATACAAATCAAAATATCGTCATTTCCGATGTCAGCGTTGGCTATTGGAGATGAGTTTGTAGTTGACCCATTGCCAATCACGTAGGCACGATCCACCTCGGTCAATTCATGGCCCGTATAGTCAGCTACAAAATTAAGTACCTGATCTGCATGATGAACTCCTGATACCAAGGGAGGGACAGATGCCAAATTCTTTTCGATCCCGGATACGACATCTACCGACTTGTAATATAAGCAAATTACTGTCGAGTAGTTCTTGGCGAGCTTGGTGAGCTTATGTTTTTTATCGGTAATAAACAGCGTGCTTACGTCGTTATTGCCGTAGAAAACTTCAGCGCTTTTTTGGTTTAAAGCAACCAGATCAAATATCGTATTAGGGTAATGTTTCTTGAGAAATCGAATTGCGGGAGTACAGAAAATATTATTTCCTGTGTGGCTGGCCGCCACGAGAAGTACTTTATCTCCGAGATTTTTTGGCAAATGCCCATCTTTAGTTTGCATCGGCAATATTTCCATTTATAGCGTTACATAATACGGTTATGTTGGCAGCCCAGTGGCTGTAGATGTGCGATAAGACAGGAGAAACTCGGATGCCACCGCTAACCCAACCCCAAACCCAGTTTATATAAAATTCGGGACACTCTTGGCCTTTCCCGTGGCAGCGTATGCAGATCGCCACCGACAACAGCAAGCCCCCTGCCGGTAGTCGTAGCCGCATCATACCCGGCTGCCCGCACCGCCTCGACCACACGCCGGTCAAGTGCGCCATATGGATAGCAGAACTGAGCCACCGGGGTTTGCAACAAGGCTTCAAGCTCAGCCTTGGAGCCCGCCACCTCGTTCAGAAGGCTTACATCGTCGCAATCGGGAAGATGGGGGTGCGTTTGCGTATGCGCCCCTACCCCCATGCCCGCAGCGCTCCAATACAGCAACTGTTCCTTGCTCATGAGCGGTTTGTGGGCACCGATTTGATCGGCATCCCACGTATTGTGCTGACCAATTCTTTGGCTGACGACATAGCAGGTGGCGGTATGGCCGTAACGCCGCAGCGTCGGGAGCGCCAGATCGACGGTATCGGCATAGCCATCGTCAAACGTGATGACGACCACCTTGCCTTGCAACTCCCCGCGCAGGTAAGGCATGGCCTCACTCATGGATATGCCGCGAAAACCAAGCAAACGCAGCAATGCCATTTGCCGGGAAAAGATATCGGCGCGCACATACAGTTTTGGCTTGCGATCCCCTGGTAAAGGACGGCCGATATTGTGATACATGAGGATGGGAATTGAACGCATAACGACTCGCCTGTTATCGGATCGACTGATGCTTTGCTAGAGCCCGTTCATAGCTCTCCAGCGTTCGCTGCATCATGCCATCTATTTGGAATCGCTCCAGTGCCATGGAATAGGCGTTATCCAACACCTCACTTGTGTCGGTTTGCAATACCTGGATTACCCCAGCTGCGAGGGCCGATGGGTTGGCAGTCTGCACGAGCGTACCTGTTATTCCGGGCTTGACCAGCTCAGGCAGCCCACCGACATTCGTAGCCACAACAGGCCGCTTCATTGCAAAAGCCTGGGGGACCACACGAGAATGGGCTTCCGCGGTCGAACTGACGACCACACAATCGGATGCCGCGATGAAGTCGGCTACATCTGTTCGATATCCGGTCAAAATAAACTTGTCGCGTTGAGGGGAAGCCTCCAGGCACGCTCTCAGTTCTCTGTCGAACTCCGGGCGCGTTGCTTCACCGACGAGCAGGAAGCGAGCCTCGGGAACAGCCGATACAATTGCATCGGCGGCCTCGACAAGGTAGCGCTGACCTTTATTGGGACGAATCATGCCAATATTGCTCACCACTTTGCAGGTGGACGGGATGTTGAACTCGACACGAATTTTGTCTCCAGTACGCCGGAAATCGAACTCCGTCAGGTCGATCCCTTCGTTGATCACATCAATCTTTGCACTTTGCAACCCCATGGCAACAAGGCGCTGCTTCAACACTTCAGATACCACGATAATGCGGTCGTTACCATGGCGCCAGACGAATCTTTGCAATAGGCGGGTATTGATCCCTTCGCTGTGCAAGGTCCTGACCACCTTGGCGCCCAGCAGACGCAGGATGGCACAATGCAAGGCATCGTGAGAGTCATGGCAGTCGATCAGATCGAACCTGCATTTACGGATCAGGGCGTAAAGCTTGCTGATGGCTGCCGGGCGGGCGACGCCGCGGAACGGTACGACAAAAAAAGGCAAACCCCATGCCTCGGCCCATTCCAATATCTTGGAGTTCGGCCTTGCCGCGACCCATGCTTCGTGACCATGGTTATTTAGCCACCGAACCTCCTCCAGGGCACGCAATTCCTTGCCTCCCCAGTTAAGGCTGGATTCAGTATGAAGAATCCGCATGCTTCCTCTCCACCCTTATCTAAACATCAATGTGTCAGCCTATAGACCGTGATGGCATCACGCCCATGATCTAACACAGCTACGGTTGTCAACCCCGACTGCCCGGCCAGGAAGCTGGCCAATGCCTGACGATCGCCGGATGCATGCACCAGAATATAATCGTATTGCGACATTTGCCCTGCTGTGAAAAGCTGCTGAATCTCTTCAACAGATACTAGGTCGTGCCGGAAAGACTGGTCAGCATTCGCGTAATATCGCAAACGCGCTGAATCGGCATATATGCGGCTCCCCGCTGTGGCATGCGCCGCCACCCAGTTTGCTGCATCCAATTCGTAGCTTTTATGCGGGCTCCACAACCACAGCATCATCCCCAATTGTGTTGTCAGCACAGCAGCCGCGAGCGGGAATTTCCAGTTTTTCCGGAAAGGACGCCAGGGCTTCTGTTGCCATGACCTATGCAACTCAGCCAGCCCGAAAGCTGCATATACTATGATGACGAATCCAAGTGGCATTAAATATCTTTTTGGCAGCAAAAAAGCACTCAAAAGCATAAATGCAGCATGTGTCAGCCCCACCGCAATCAGCCAGGCAAAAACCTTTTGAAATGCAGGCAATTGGTTCGGTTTGAGAAATTTCCGCGCGTAGATTGCCAACACCATTTGCATCCATCCGGACGCTGTCGCGGCTTTGACGATCAGGATATAAATCAGCGTCAGCAGCAGCCCATCCATGCCGTAAGAAGAGATGAATTTGCCGAGAACGGTGGCCCCGTAGGTATGCGCTTTATCGACAAGCCCATGCGCCAACTGCAGATAGGTGTTCCTGACCAGGATTAGAGGATCGCCCAACCGCCCCATTTTGTGGATATCCAACGTTGGATGAAGCAGCACAGCAAGCAATAGCCCCAATCCCGCCAGTATCAGCAGCGTATTCGCCTTGGCAAAAAGCATTAGCCTGTTGGGAAGTTGGCGCTGTAAAAAAATAAGCATTGGCAACACCACCAGATAG
>NZ_DASXVH010000043.1:0-31071 GCF_036504375.1 Novimethylophilus sp. | reverse complement strand
CTTGCCAATCGCCGCCACTGCGACGCTGGAGCCGGAGCCTACGCCGGCCATCCACTCCCTTAACGCCGAGATCGCGATTTCGCGTCCGATGATGATCAATGCAACGATGGCGCCGACACGTGCGAACTCGACCAGTACGATCAGCGCGGCAGCCACCATCAGCTTATCCGCGACCGGGTCGAGAAAAGCGCCGAACGCCGAGGTCTGGTTGAGGCGGCGCGCCAGATAGCCGTCCAGCCAGTCGGTCACCGCCGCCAGCGCGAACACCAGCGTGGCGAAAAGATTGCTTTCATGCGCGGTCAGCGTACCCGCCGGCAGATAGAACAAGCCGACAAAGATGGGAATCAGCACGATGCGCAGCATGGTTAACGAGTTGGGGATGTTCCAGCGCATAGGCATCTCTAGGGCGTGTTCATACTAATTTCGCGTCTGCGACGGGGGCGATTTGGGATGCCATCCGCGAAGCAAGACGCGCCGAATTGCAAGCCACTTCACGCGGCTTGCGACAAAGGAGGGCGCCCAAATCGCCCCCGTCCCCGTGATAACAAAGAAAACCTAAAGGGGTTGCCAAGATAATGCGCGTCTGCGGCGTTGCAAGGCTAGCGAATGGAACGACCATTCGCTGCGCCTCGCGCCTTGCATCCATCGCATTCTCTTGGCAATGCAGTCGTGAAATTAGTATGAACACGCCCTAGCTTCCGGGTTCAAACCGTAGCGCGGCGGAATTCAGGCAGTAGCGCAGGCCCGTCGGTTGCGGGCCATCCTCGAACACATGCCCCAGGTGAGCGCCGCAGCGTCTGCAGGAAATTTCGGTGCGCACCATGCCGCAACTGAGATCGCGGGTCTCCTCGATATGCTCTTCCGCCACCGGTTGCCAGAAACTGGGCCAGCCGGTGCCGGAATCGAACTTGGCCTCCGAGTCGAACAGCGCTTCTCCGCAACAGATGCAACGATACATTCCCTTGTCGTGCAAATCCCAGTATTTGCCGCTGAATGGTGGTTCAGTGCTGCATTGACGCGTTATTTCGAACGATTCCGGCGATAACTGCTTACGCCATTCTTCGCTGGTTTTCACAATCTTGTCCATAACCATATCTCCAATTCATCTCGATGCCAGCGCCTGCCCGATACGCTGCAACGCCTGCATTACGATGTGGCGCGGCGTGCCGATATTCATGCGCATGAAGCCATTGCCGCCCGCGCCGAAAACCGTGCCGGGATTCATCCCTACTTTGCTCTGATACACGAAAAAACGCTTGAGTTCCTTATCGTCCATTCCCAGCGCGCGACAATCCAGCCACAACAGATAAGTGCCTTCCGGTTCGATCAGGCGAATCGCAGGAATGTTTTCGAGCAGGAAGCTCTTGACGGCGTTCCTGGTCGCATCCAGATAGTTCAGCAGGCTGTCCAGCCATGGCTCGCCTCCGCGGTATGCGGCCTCGAACGCGGCAATACTGAAGGGATTGGATGTGCTGACGTGGAACAGGTCGAATACCTTGTGCAACGCGGCGCGGTGCCCGGCATTCGGCACCACCAGCGCAGACAGCCCCAGGCCCGGGATATTGAAAGTTTTGCTGGGCGCGACAGCGGTAATGACTGAATCCATGTCGCCAGCCAGCGTTGCCAAGGCGGTATGCCGGTTGCCGGGATAGATCAGGTCGGCATGTATCTCGTCCGACAGCACCATCAGCTTATGGCGGCGCGCTATGGCGAGCACGCCTTGCAGTTCATCCCGACCCCATACCCTGCCGACCGGATTGTGCGGAGAGCACAGCAACAGCAAACGCGCCCCTGCTGCGGCACATTGCTCCAGATGCGCAAGATCGATGGTGTAGCGCCCGTTTTCCGGACGCAAGGGATTCAGCACCAGGCTACGGCCGGTATTGGTAACGCAGGAGAAAAACGGGAAGTAAACCGGAGGCTGGACGATCACCCCTTCCCCCGGCTGCGCGAAAGCCATCACCGCCGCATGCAGCGAAGGCACCACGCCTGGGCACATCATGATCCATTCGCGCCGCACCTCCCAACCGTGACGTTGTTTCAGCCAGCCTGTCAGCGCCTCGAACAGGCTGTCGGGATGCAGGGTATAGCCGTACACCGGGTGCGCGGCGCGTTGCTCGAGCGCCTGGGTAACGGCCTCCGGCGCGGCGAAATCCATATCGGCGACCCACAACGGCGCGATGTCGGCAGTACCGAAATAGGATGCGCGGCCGTCATGCTTGACGCTGGCGGTACCGTCACGCGGGATTTCGCGATCGAAATCGAAGCTCACTCAACGCGCTCCCAGAGCGTCACTTCCGATAGCGTATGCTGGAATTTGCGCCGCGTTTCGCGGATCACGAACGGCACCTCCAGCGGCCCGCGCACCAGCCGGAAATGCCTGCCGAGCAGCGCCTTGAGGCCGTCCAGCGTGGTGAAGTTTTCGCCATTCCGCTTGAAGCCGCCGACCCATTCTTCGCGCTTGGTATGCTCCGCAAGCCAGGTATAAGGCGAGGCGATCATGAGCAGGCCGCCCGGCGTCAGCCGTTGATGAATGGCCGTCAGAAATTTTGCCGGACTGTAAAGGCGGTCGATCAGGTTGGCGGCCAGGATCAGGTCGTAGCCGGTGAACTGCGGCTTGAGATTGCAGGCATCGCCCTGATAAAACTCGACCTTGTGCCTGCACTGCCGCAGCCCCATGTCGGCCAGCCTGCGCTCGCGGTAGGACACCAGTTCGCCCTCGTCGGCCAGCGTATAGCGTATGGTTCCCTGCTCGGCCAACCGCACGCCCAGGCCGATGAAGCGCGCGGAAAAGTCGATGCCGGTGACCTGGTCGAAATGCCGCGCCAGCTCGAACGTGGCGCGGCCGGTGGCGCAGCCCAGGTCCAAAGCCTTGCGCGCCGGCCTGCCAGCCATGGTCTGCACCGCCAGCTCGGCCAGGGCCTTGGGGAAATTGGGCACGCCGTAGTATTCGTCGCCGTAATGGAATTCGGCGTACTCCGACAGCAGCTTGTCCGTTTCATAGATGGAGCCCACCGGCACGGCGGGCGCTTCGGCCACCACATAGCGGAATCCGGCATGCTGGAAGAAGTGGCGGCGAAAGGCATAGCGTGCGCTACGCAAGGCTTCGTTGCCGCAGGAAATCCAGGAGCCGCCCTTCATCAGGTTATGGCGTTCGTCGAACGTCGGGGTGGTGAAGTCGTCGTAGTATGGATGCACTTCAAAGCCGTCGAAGGGGTAAATCGGCGTTTCCGTCCATTGCCAGACGTTGCCGGCCACATCGAACAGATCGCCGTGGCGGAAAACGTCGACCGGGCATGGCGATGCGTAATGATCCAGATGCAGGTTGGCGTCGGCCGCATGCGCGGCAGGCACCTCCGCCAAGCCGGCAATATCGTACAGCCGGTACCACTCGTCCTCGGTCGGCAGGCGTACCGGCAGGCCGCTCACCGCTTTCTTCCAGTTACAGAAAGCCTTGGCTTCGTGGTAATTGACCTCGACCGGCCAATTCCACGGCATCGGTACGACCTCGGTCATCAGCCGCAGGCGCCATGCGCTTTCACCCTTGAGCCAGAAAGTCGGGTTTGTCGCCCGGGCAAAACTTTTCCATGCGCTGCCCTCTTCTTCCCAGTATTGGTCGGCGAGATAGCCGCCGGCTTCGACAAAAAGCAGGAATTCGCCATTGCTGACCAGATGGCGACTGGCCTGGAACCCCGGCAGCGCCGCTTCATGCCGCCCGTATTCGTTATCCCAGCCGTAATATGGCGCAGCCCTGTCCAGGCCCAGGCGCACATTGCCCGCCGGGATATCGACCAACCCGTTCTGCGGCGCCGCTGCCGACATATGGCACGGCTGCCAGGCGGGATGCGGCCTGACATAGGCAAGCGCATGTTGGCGAATCAGTACCGATGAAGTTTCAAGATGGATGCGCTCGTGCTCGATGCCCATCAGAATCGTCCACCAAGGATGATCCCAGTCTATCGGCAAGGCGAGCGGCATATTGCCGATGATCCGGTCCACCGTTGCGCGCACCTCGTCCCGATAAGCCTTTACCTCATCGACGCCGGGCCAGTCGTAGTGTGCCTCGCTGAGATCGTCCCAGCTCATCTCGTCCACGCCTATGGCAAACATGGATTCGAATCTGGGATTGATGCGCTGCTCGAGCAACCCGGCCAGTATCAATTTGTTGATGAAAAAAGTTGCGGTATGGCCGAGATAAAAAATCAGCGGATGGCGCAGCGAAATCGGCTTGATGAAATAGGCTTGATCGCTGGCCAAGGTCTCGAACAGCAGTTCGTAGCGGCCGAAGGTGGCATGGAAATAATCGCGGATTTCCTGCCTCTTCTGCTCCGCATCGGCACCGGTCAGGGCGGGGGTACGATTAAATAGCCCGGCGGCAGAACCATCTTGCGCCGGCAAGATATCGGGGGTGGAAGTCGTGTTCATAATATCGGTTGATTGGTTCGGTTGCAGATCAGGTCTCCATGCGCCGTCCGCCGGCCAGCAGCCTGGAAAACTCTTGCGCCGGCAACGGACGGCTGAACAGATAGCCTTGAATTTCATCGCAGCCTTGCGCGCGCAGAAAGTCGAGCTGCTCCTGGGTTTCCACGCCCTCGGCAATCACTTTGAGGCCGAGGCTCTTGCCCAACGCAATAATGGCCCGGGTAATGGAAATATCATCGGCATCCTTGGGAATGCCGCGCACGAAAGATTGATCCACCTTGAGCTTGTCGATGGGAAAACGCTTGAGATAGGAAAGCGAAGAATAGCCGGTGCCGAAATCGTCCAGCGAAATCTGCATGCCCAGCCTGGCGAGGTCGTTCAACATCTCGATGACGCGTTCGATGTTATTCATCACCATGCTTTCGGTGATTTCGAGTTCCAGCAGATCGTTCGACAATCCATGGCGCGTCAATGCGGCGGATATCTCCCCAACCAGCGGCAGGCGGAACTGCTGCGCCGAAAGGTTCACGGCCAGCTTGACCACCGGTATCCCATCCAGCTGCCAGGCCCGGTTCTGGGCGACCGCCTGATCGATCACCCAGCGGCCGATAGGTACGATCAAGCCGGTTTCTTCGGCAATAGGAATGAAGTGTGCAGGAGAGACCATGCCGATGTCCGGATGTTCCCAGCGCAGCAACACTTCGGCACCGACGATCCTGCCGGTATGGATATCCACCTGCGGCTGGTAATACAGCAGCAATTCGTTACGATCGAGCGCGCGGCGCAGGCTGCTTTCCATCTCCAGCTTCTCCAGCGAGCGCACGTTCATATCGTCCGCATAAAACAGGAAATTGCTGCGGCCGAGATCTTTCGCGCGATACATTGCGATATCGGCATGCTTGAGCAGATCTTCCACCGTTGTGCCGTCTGTCGGATAAACGCTGATGCCGATACTGGCGGAAATGGAAATCTCGTGCCCTTCGATAAGGAAAGGCGAAGCGAAAATCGCCTGGATCTTTTGCGCGACAATAGCCGCATCGCTCACTTTGGCGATATCGATCAGCGCCACCACGAACTCGTCGCCTCCCAGCCGCGCAACCACGTCGGACGCCCGCAGGCAGGTTTTGAAGCGCGTCGCCACGCGCTGGATCAGCGCGTCCCCGGCGCTGTGGCCAAGCGTATCGTTGACGTATTTAAAACGGTCGAGATCGATAAACATCAGCGCGCCGAATTGCTCGTGGCGGCGCCCCATGCTCAAGGCCTGTTCCACCAGGCTGTAAAGCGTAGCGCGGTTGGGTAATCCGGTCAGAGTGTCGTAGAAGGCCAGCTGGCGGATGCGCTCTTCCGCAGCCACGCGCTCGCTGATATCGGAAAAAGTGGATATGTAATGCGTGACGGCGCCCTTGTCGTTCTTGACTGCGCTGAGATTCGCCCACTTGGGGAAAAGGGAACCGTTCTTGTGGCGGTCCCAGATTTCTCCCTGCCAGTGCCCGCGTTCTGCCAGCGCCTGCCACATCTGCTCGAAGAAACCCTTGTCATGGCGGCCAGAACGCAATATGCGCGGAGTCTTGCCTATCACTTCGCCGGCGGCAAAACCGGTGATACTGGAGAAAGCCTGGTTCACCGCCACGATGTTTTCCTTGGCGTCGGTGACCAGTATCCCCTCGCCGCTGTTCTCGAAAATACGCCCGTACAGGCGCAGGCTCTCTTCCCTGCTCAGCCGATCGGTGATATCCCGTACATAGCCGATCAAGCCATTGGCATTGCCGTCCTTGTCGCGCGTGACCGAAAGCGAGACGCTGGCCCAGAAGATTTCGCCCGATTTCTTGCGGCGCTGCACCACCATTTCCCGCTCGCCGGAAAGCAGGGGGTCGTTGTCGCCGGATGCTTCTTCTTCATCGGCATACAGGAAGAGGATGTTCTGACCGATCGCTTCGTTTGCCGAATAGCCGAACAGACGCTGCGCGCCGCCGTTCCAGCCGGTGATGTAGCCCATGATATCCATGGTGATGACCGAGTCCTCGATCTGGTCGAGGATTTGCATCTGGCGCTGCAACTGATCCGAAGCAACGTCCAGCTCGCGTTCGCGGCGTGCGAACGCGAGCCTGGCTTCGAGCAGCGGCGCCACGAAGGCAGCGATTTCAGCCAGAAAGGCAAGATCGCCCTGCGAAAAAATTCGGCCGGCCACGCATAATGCGCCGACCGGAGCATGGGTGCCGGGCAATGGCACGGCTGCCATATCATCCGCAAGATATGTTCCGCCGCCGCGCGTTGCACTGACCGCACTCGCCCATCTGGCGGAAGGCAGACTGGGTTCGCCAAACAATACCGGCAATGCATCCGGACACTGCAGCGCCTGGCTGAGCTGGCTCGCTACCGCTTCATGCATTGCGCTGCCGGCGCCGTCAAGAATGGCAATCAGGATACGCTGCGCCATCGGGAACACGCTGCTCGATCGATCGCCTTGGGCATTCATGCCTGATTCATCTCCTGGCCCACGCCTGCCGCCCAACGCAGGGCGGCGAGCTGACACTCGGCAAGTTTCAGCGCGTCCAGACCAATGAACGAGGGCAGTGCAATATCGCTATCGCCGGCCTGCACTCCCTCCACCCATGCCAGCAGTTCGCTCAATGCGCCCTCGTGTCCCAGCAAGGCGGATTGGACATCATCCGGCAATGGAATGATCCTGACGATTTCAGCCATCGGCATGCCCAGCAGGCTGTCCAGCAGGGAAAATATCCCCGCCATGAAGGCACGCTCCTGCATGGCGGCATCCCAGCCGACGGCGAGGGCCAGGCATTCCATCAGCTTGGCCCGCATCGCGGCAAGCTGCATCAGCGGATTTGGCGCATCGCCTTGGGTCTGGTTGCTGGTATAGAGCATCAGCTGTATCCAGCGCTGCATCTGGCGGCGTCCCAACACCATGATGGCCTGATTGAAGGTGGAGACTTTGGTGCCCAGGCCCATCGAGACGGAATTGACCAGCCGGAACAGATTGAATGAAAGTCCCGGCTCGCGTTTGAATACCTGCTCGATTGCGGCGCTGTCGGCATCCTGCACAACCAGCGCCAGCAGCTTCAGCAAGACCGCACGGTTCGCATCGCGCACGCCCGCCGCGGCCGGAGGGTGGGCGATAAAGTGGCCGCAAAACCATTCTCCGCCGCCCGCTTTGGCCGCATCGAGCCGGGCCTGGTTTTCTATGCCGGTAACAAACTGCAGACCATGAACCGCCGCATGGAAATTGCGTCCGGCCAATGCTGGAGAAGGATGTTGATTGCTTGCGGCACTTACGATCCAGGTTTTCCCGGCGGGCAGCGAGTCCAGGCAAGTTGCCGGCGGTTGATTCCGGGCGTCTAGAAAAATCCGCAAGTCTCCCGTCCCTGCGCTCAAGGACGGGCCAAAGCTTGTAATCGCATCGCCACAATCAGCGCCACAGCGAACCCATACGCCTGCCCAGATGCCATGCCGATCCATGACCGGAGTGAGCAGAATTCCGACAGTTTGATTCATAGCGAACATTGTAGTCACAAACAGGGGTCGATGTGCGCCTGCCGGGTTGGCAACTATCGATGCTGACCAACGTTCCTGCGATGCGGCAATAAGTGCGGAATGCGTAGCTTAGCGCTTAGCTTGCGTTTCGTTCTTGCGCGCTTTTAGTTCGGCACGCTGCGCGACCTTGCGCTTACGCATGCTAACGATGCCTTCGCCGGCCTTGGGCTTATCTTTATCCGGCTCGGCATAGGGGTTGCTGCCCTGCTTGAACTGGATGACCAGCGGCGTTCCGGCGAGTTCGAAGGATTTACGGAAAAAACCTTCGAGATAACGCCGGTAACTGGCGGGAATGCGGGTAACGTGATTGCCGTGGATGATGATGACAGGCGGGTTTTTCCCGCCTTGATGGGCATACCTGAGCTTGGGCCGGATGGCGCCTGAAACCGGCGGCTGGTGCTGCTCGACGGCGGCCTCCAGCACGCGCGTAAGCTTGGGCGTGGAAAGCTTGGCCATGGCTGCGGCATAAGCCGCGTCCACCGACTTCATCAAAGGCGGCAGGCCCTGGCCCTTGAGTGCAGACAGATAATGAAATTTGGCATAAGTGAGAAAGTGCAGTTTGCGGTCGATGTCTTTTTTGACTATGTCGCGCTGATCTTCCTTCAGCCCATCCCATTTATTCACCGCCACCACCAGCGCGCGGCCGGTTTCCAGCACGAAAGCAGCCAGGCTGCCGTCCTGCTCGGTAATCGCGTCCTGCGCGTCCAGCACCAGCACCACGACGTTGGCATCCTCGATGGCCTGCAGCGTCTTGATGACCGAAAATTTCTCGATTGCCTCGAACACCTTGCCGCGGCGGCGAATGCCGGCGGTATCCACCAGCGTGTATTGTCTTCCGTCGCGCTCGAAATCAATGTGGATGGAATCGCGCGTGGTGCCGGCCTGGTCGAAGGCGATGACGCGCTCTTCGCCCAACAAGGCATTCACCAGCGTGGATTTGCCGACATTGGGCCGGCCGACGATGGCGATCTTGGGCGGCAGCTCTTCGTCTGCGGCGACTTCCGGCTCGGGCGAAAAATCGGCCAGCGCCAGATTGATCAGGTCGCGCACGCCTTCGCCGTGTGCCGATGAAATCGCATACGGCTCGCCCAGACCCAGTTCGTAGAAGTCCGCCGCGGCGATCGCCCGGTTCATGCCTTCGGACTTGTTGACGGCCAGCAGCACCGAGCGGCCTGAACGGCGCAAGCGATCGGCGATGATTTTATCCTGTGCGGTAATGCCTTGGCGGCCGTCGACCAGGAATACCACGGCATCGGCTTCATCCACCGCCTGCAGGGTTTGTTTGGCCATTTCGACCAGAATGCCGCTATCCGCAGCCGGCTCGAAGCCGCCGGTATCGATCACCAGGTAAGGCCGGTCGCCCACCACGCCACGACCATAGTGGCGATCGCGCGTCAATCCGGGAAAATCGGCGACCAGCGCATCGCGCGTCTTGGTCAGCCGGTTGAACAGCGTGGATTTGCCGACGTTGGGCCGGCCTACAAGAGCGATGGTTGGCAGCATTTACTTGAGCGCAACCGCATACACCCCGCCGCCGCGGGTCTGAAACAGCGCGGCGCTGCCACCCAACGGCACCGGCTGCGGCATCACTGCGCTGCCGTCGATCTTGATGCGCGCGGCGAAGTCGCCGTCGTCGCGCGACAGCAGGTGCACCCAGCCTTCGAAATCGCCCAGCAAGGCGTAACGCCCCAGTGCGATAGGTGCGGAAACCTGACGGTATTGCAGTCCGCCCTGGCGCCAGAAGGTCTTGCCGCTGGAATAATCCAGCGCATAGATCGCACCGTTGCTTTGGGTGACGTAAATCGTGGAACCGTCAGCAGCCAGGCCGGTATAGCTGGAAATATCCCGGCTCCATAAGACGTGGCCGGAACTGCGCTCAATGCCGACGACGCGCCCCTGATAAGCTGCGGCATAGACAAAGCGACCGTCGACCACCGGCAAACTGGTGATATCGGCGATACGCTCGATTTCGGTAGCGCCCTTGGGTTGGGCTACCGATGCCTCCCAAATCACCTTGCCGCTGGCGACATCAAGCGCCACCAGCTTGCCGCCGGCAAACCCGGCGAATGCCGCGCCCCCATCGTCGATCACGACACCGGCGTTGCTGCGCAGCGATAACGTCGGCGTGGCGCGTTCATAAACCCATTTGCGCTTGCCGTCAGCTGCATCCAGGCCGTAAATACGCGAGTCGCCACTGCGCACCACCACCACCCCCTGAAGCACATGTGGAGCCGACAACACCTCGCTCGCCACCTTGGACTTCCACAGCAGCTTGCCGGCCGTCTGGTCGAACGCCAGCACCATGCCCCGGGGCGTGCCGACCAATACCAGGTTTTCGCCCGCCCCCACCCCGCCGGAGATCTTCTCGCCGGCGGAAACACGCCATACCTGTTTACCGGTAGCCACATCCAGGCGGGTGATATCTCCGCCCTGGCTTGCGCCGTAGACGGCTTTGTCGTCTACCGCCGGGGTGAAGTCATAGTCCGGGGAAGCGCCCACCCCGGCCTGCCATAGCAGCTTGACGTCGGCCGTGGTCCTGATTTCCTTCAGGTCGGTCGCCTGATCCTTGATGTCGGGCCCGAACATGCGCTCGGAAATATCGGTCTTGAGGTCGGTGATGCTGCTGCATCCCGCCAATACGGCAAGCATCAGTACAGCGATTATCCGCATGAACATATCAGCTTCCCAACGCATCCAGCTTTTGCTCGGTATATCTGCGGAATTTGCTTTTCTGGTCCAGGCTGGCAAGCGCTTCGGCATACGCCTTCCTGGCTTCGGCAGATTTGCCTTGGATAGCCAGAATATCGCCCTTGAGGTCTGAAAGCAGGCCGTCATAGGCAGGGTCATGCTTTTCGGCCAGCGTTTTCAGCGCGTCGTCGTATTTTTTCTCTTCGAATTGCAAGCCGGCCAATTGCAGTTGCGCAATGGATTTGACCGTTTCTTCCCTGGAATGCGCCAATGCCCATTCCACCTGCGCATGAGCGCTCCTGGCGTCACCCGCTTCATAATTCGCACGGGCAACCATCAGTGCTGCGCGGGCGGCATAAGGGGTGCCCGAATATTTTTCCATCAGTTGGCCGGAAACGCTGCGCACCTGCTTGATGTCCTTGACATCCAACTGCGCGAGCGCCTCGTATTGGCTTGACGCCTCCAGCCTCTGCTTGTGCTGGTAATATTTCCAGCCTTGAAATCCGGCAAACGCCACGCACAGCGCCCCCACCGCCAACAATACGGTATTGCCGTTGCTATGCCACCATGCTTTCAGTGCGTCCAGCTGTTCCTGTTCTTCCAGATCGTATGCCATGCTTCTTCCTCAAATAAACTAAGCGGCCTGCCAATGCCGGCCGGGAATGGAGTTCAATAAATTCTGCGTATATTCCTCGCGCGGATGGGCGTACAGGCCTTCCACGCTGCCCTGCTCCACCACGCGTCCACGCTGCATCACCGCCACCTCGTCGGCAATATGCCTGACCACGCGTAAATCATGGCTGATGAAGAGGTAACTCAGACCCATCTCACGCTGCAGCTGTTTCAGTAACAGGAGGATTTGCGCCTGTATCGACACATCCAGCGCGGACACAGGTTCATCGCACACCACCACCCTGGGCTCAAGCACCAGGGCACGCGCGATACCGATGCGCTGGCGCTGGCCGCCGGAAAATTCGTGCGGATATTTGCCCATGTCCAGGGCTGACAAACCGACCCGCTCCAGCATGCGCAGCACCTTCGCGCGTCGCTCTTCCGCATCGCCCAGCCCGTGGATCACCAAGCCTTCACCGACGATATCGCCCACCTTCATGCGCGGATTGAGCGAGGCGAACGGATCCTGGAACACCATCTGCAAATGCCGCCTCGCGGCGCGCAACTCTTGACCGGAAAGCGCTGCCAGATCATGCCCTTCGAACAGCACCTGGCCTGCATCGAGGGGCTGCAATTGTAGCAGACAACGCGCCAGCGTGGATTTACCGCTGCCCGATTCGCCGACTACGGCGAGCGTCGCACCCGGCTTCAGCGCAATGCTGACGTCGTCGAGCGCTTTTATCAGATTGCTACCGAAGCCGAAGCGCCCGCTGCGCTGCTTGTAAGTCTTGGTGAGGCCGCTAGCCGACAGGATGAAATCGTTCATGCCGCGGCTCCGTTCAACCAGGCGTAGTCGATGGGCTTCAGCGGTTTTTTGCCCTCGGCGTCGGGCACGCAATCCAGCAGCGCCCGGGTGTAGGGATGCTGCGGGCGATCCAGCACGTCGCCCACGCTGCCCATTTCGACGATCTCGCCGCGGAACATCACTGCCACGTCGTCGGCAATGTCCGCCACCACGCCGAAATCGTGGGTGATGAACAGCATGCCCATGTTCATGCGGGTTTTCAGTTCGGCCAGCAACGCCAGAATCTGCGCCTGCACCGTCACGTCCAGCGCAGTGGTCGGCTCGTCGGCGATGAGCATGGCCGGTTCGCAGGCGATGCTCATCGCGATCATCACGCGCTGGCGCTGGCCGCCGGAAAGTTCGTCGGGATAGCTATTGGCACGTTCGGCCGGGATGCCTACGCGCTCCAGCAATACGGCGATGCGGCCCTGCAACGCCTTGCCGGACAGGCCCAGATGCGCGGCCAGGGTTTCGCCGATCTGGTAACCCACGCTCAAGACCGGATTGAGCGAAGTCATCGGCTCCTGGAAAATCATGCCGATGCGCTTGCCGCGCACGTCGCACATCTGGGTATTGGACAAGCCGGCAAGCGCGTTGCCCTGGAATACGATGTCGCCGGAAAGCCGCTGCAAGGCGCGCGGCAAGAGGCCCATGATGGAGAGCGCGGTCAGGCTCTTGCCGCTGCCGGACTCGCCGACGATACAGGTGGTGCGGCCGGCAGCCAGCGCGAACGAGACTTTGTTGACCAATAAACGCGAGGCATCGGCCGCCGGCGCGACGGTCAGCTTCTCGACGCGCAGCAGGTCAGCCACGCAGCCCGTCCGCCAGTTGCGCCAATGCCACGCGGACCTGCTTCCCTTCGCCGCGCAGCGGTTTGACGCTGGCCTCGCCGGCCTGCGCCTCGTCGTCGCCGATGATGACGGCAAAGCGGGCGCCGCTGGCATCGGCTTTTTTCATCTGCGACTTGAAGCTGCCGCCGCCGCAATGCAGCAATGCGCTGAACCCCGCATCGCGCAGCCGCTCCGCGACACCCAGCGCCTGTTTATCGGCCAGCTCGCCGACATGTACCACATAGGCGTCCGGCACCGCTAGCGGCGGGGCGAATGCGTGATCCTGCAGCAGCGCCAGCAGGCGTTCCACGCCCATGGCGAAACCGCAGGCCGGCGCAGGCTTGCCGCCGATCTGCTCGACCAGGCTGTCATAACGTCCGCCGGCACACACCGTGCCCTGCGCGCCCAGGCGCGTGGTCACCCACTCGAACACCGTGGCGTTGTAATAATCCAGTCCGCGCACCAGGCGCGTGTTGATGCGATACGCGACGCCGGCCGCCTTGAGCATGGCCTGCAACGCCTCGAAATGCTGGAGCGAAACTTCGTCGAGATCGTTCGTCATCCGGGGAGCCGCTTCCACCAGGGCCTGCATCGCCGGATTCTTGGTATCGAGGATGCGCAGCGGATTGCTGTGCAGGCGGCGCTTGGCGTCTTCGTCCAGCACCTCGGCATGCTGCTCGAAATAGGCGATCAGCCGGTTGCGGTATTGGGCCCGGGCTGCGGCGGAGCCCAGCGTATTGATTTCCAGCGCGACGTCCTGCAAACCCAGCAGCTTCCACAGCCGGGCCGTCATCACGATATGCTCGGCGTCCATATCCGGGCCCTCAAAGCCCAGCGACTCCACGCCGACCTGGTGAAACTGGCGGTAGCGCCCCTTCTGCGGCCGTTCGTGGCGGAACATCGGCCCCATGTACCACAGCCGCTGCGGCGCGTTGTAGAGCAGGTTGTGCTGCACCACGGCCCTGACGCAGCTCGCCGTACCTTCCGGACGCAGGGTCAGTTGTTCGCCGTTGAGCCTGTCCTCGAAGCTGTACATTTCCTTTTCGACGATATCGGTGACTTCCCCGATCGAGCGCACGAACAAATCCGTGGATTCGACAATAGGCGTACGGATTTGCTGGTAGCCGTAGCCGCGCAGCCAGTCGCGCACGGTGTCTTCGAAAAACTCCCACAGCGGGGCATCTATCGGCAGCATATCGTTCATGCCGCGCACGGCCTGGATGGTCTTGCTCATCGTTGTGGTATTGGAAATTCAGTCATTGAGTTGATGAAAATGGCCCGCCGCAAAGGAAGGCGTTTAACGCGCGGCATGCAACGGAATAACCTTGTGTTCGCGCCGCAACTTCCCGCCCTCGGCATAATGGCTTTGCACATAGTCTTCCACGATGGCCTGGAACTCCTCGGCGATATGGTCGCCTTTCAGCGTTACCGTCTTTTCACCGTTGACGAAGACCGGCGCCACCGGCACTTCGCCGGTGCCCGGCAGGCTGATGCCGATATTGGCCAGCTTGGATTCTCCCGGCCCGTTCACCACGCAGCCCATCACCGCGACGCTCATGGTTTCCACCCCCGGATACCGGCTGCGCCAGACCGGCATCTGTTCGCGCAGGTAGCGCTGTATCTTTTGCGCCAGTTCCTGGAAAAACGTCGATGTGGTGCGCCCGCAGCCGGGGCAAGCCGTCACCAGCGGGGTGAACGAGCGTATGCCCATGGTCTGCAGCATTTCCTGCGCCACGACGACTTCCTTGGTGCGCGATTCGCCGGGTTCCGGCGTAAGACTGACACGTATGGTGTCGCCTATGCCCTCTTGCAGCAATACCGCCAGCGCGGCCGTAGACGCGACGATACCCTTGGAGCCCATGCCGGCTTCGGTCAGGCCCAGATGCAAAGGGTAATCGCAGCGGCTCGACAGTTCGCGGTAAACGCTGATCAGATCCTGCACGTCGCTGACTTTGCAGGAAATGATGATCCTGTCGCCGGACAAACCCAGGGCCTCGGCCTGCGCTGCGCTTTCCAGCGCGGACTGGATCAGGGCTTCGCGCATCAGCGCATCGGATGACAGCGGCTCGGCAAGCCGGGCGTTTTCATCCATCATGCGCGCCATCTTGGCCTGATCCAGGCTGCCCCAGTTGACGCCGATGCGCACCGGCTTGCCATATTGCACCGCGATTTCGATCATCGCGGCAAACTGCTCGTCACGCCTGGAGCCTTTGCCGACGTTGCCCGGATTGATGCGGTATTTTGCCAGCGCCTCGGCGCAGTCGGGGTACTGGGCCAAGAGCTTGTGCCCGTTGTAATGAAAATCCCCGATCAAAGGTACGTTGCAGCCCATCGCGTCGAGCTTTCGTCGTATCGCGCCCACCTGCGCCGCGGCCTCGGGAGAATTCACGGTAATGCGAACCACTTCGGAACCGGCTTGCCACAATTCAAAGACCTGCTGCGCCGTAGCCTCGGCATCGGCGGTATCGGTATTGGTCATCGACTGCACGACCACAGGCGCATCGCCGCCGACCGGCACACGGCCGATCATGACGCGGCGCGTCATGCGACGCTTGATAGGATGCTGGAAACTCATGCGGAACTACTCCAACGTAAGATGTGCAACATTGGCTTTGGTGCTGGGTGCAAGATCGACCGGCTGGCCGTTATAGCTTAACTGCACGCCGGCGGCATTGCCCACATCCAGCTTGAACGGCGGGATGCCTTCTATCGTCTCTTCGCTGTCGGCTGGTTTCATTTTGTTCAAAACCTCCTTGTCGTCGCGGTCGAGCACGCGCACCCAGCTCGATTGCGAGAACTTCATGACGATACGCGACGCGGGCGCACCGGAAACCGGAGCCTGCGTCGGTACAGCAGACGGATTAGCGGCCGCGGGAGGCTGAACCAGTTCCGCGGGCAGCAGGCCGGCACCCATCGGCGGCGGCTCGGCCTGCTGTTCCGCCGCAGCTTTAGCGGCAGGCGCCGGCAAAACCGATCCCACAGGTTTTACCGTATTAACGGGTGGTGCCGGCGTATTTTCGCGCCAGTCCATATACAGCCACCAGCTGCCGCCGGCGAGGACGACCAGCACCGAGGCCACCAGATAGGTCAGCCATGCCTTGCGATTGCCCGTCTGGATCGGGATACCTTCCGAATGCAGGCTGATGGAAGGCCCGCCCGTATTTTCCGGCACCATGTCGCGATAAAGCGTCAGCAACGGTGCTGCCTCGAGCTGCAGCAGACGCGCATAATTGCGGATAAACCCACGCGCGAACGTGGGCGAAGGCAGCATTCCGATGTTGTCCGCTTCCAGTGCGGCCAATTGGCGCGGACTCAGACAGAGCTGGCGCGCGGCCTCGTCGATATCCAGGCCGAGGTGTTCGCGTGCCGCATGCAATCTGGCTCCCAGGCTGGCGCCGACATCCTGCTCGGGCGCCGCATCGGGGCCAACGACTGAAGGTTCTTCGCTCATTTTTTCTCTTGCGGCGCAGCAGAGTCTATCTCTGCCGCCTTGGCTTGTACGGAATTAGGATACTTGTTGCGCAACAACATGCCGAGACTGGCTTCGGCATTGCGGTCGCCGACCGCGCGTGCGATACGCAGACCAAGCAAGACCATGTCGGGCGTGGGATCGTTTTCCTGCAAGGTCTGCTGGATATATTTGTTGGCAAGCGCATGATCGCCGCGCTGAAAATACAAACTGGCCAGCTGATAATTGGCATTGCGCAATCCGGGCTGGGCCTGCAAGGCGTTTTGCAGATAAGTTTCGGCGTTTTTATCGTCGCCTTTCTTCATCGCGCAGATGCCGGCATTCAGCCAGGCGCTTTCCGGCGTGGGATACAGCGGGTTCTTCAGCGCGGCGAGAAACTCCTTGATCGACTCGTCGACACGGTTGCGCGAACATAAAAAAGTGCCGTAGTTGTTATGCGATTCGGAATTACCCGCATCCAGCTGCAATGCCCGGCGGAAACTGGCCTCCGCTTTGTCGTCCTCGCGCAATGTGGAGTACACCAGACCCAAGCCGTTATGGGCCTGTGCATACCCGGGATCAATCTGTATCGCGGTGGAGAACTCTTCCAGGGCAACCGCCATCTGCCGCTGCGCATAATACCCGGCACCGAGATCGGTGTGGATGCGGGCGCGGTGACGTTCGGAGGATTCATTACCGACGACGCCCGTGCCGGAGTAATTATCCTGGCTGGGAGGCGAGCCCGCACAGCCACCCAACAGCAACATCGTCACCAGTAACATCCGTTTCATACCGAGAGCTCCATGATACGTTTCACGCTGCGCCGCGTCTTGTCCTGCACCTTGCCTGCCAGTTGTCCGCAAGCGGCGTCGATGTCGTCGCCGCGCGTTTTGCGCGTGGTGACGACATACCCGGCGTGCATCAAGATATCACGGAAACGGCGGATATTGTCGGCATGAGAGGTGCCGTAACCGCTGTTGGGGAAAGGATTGAACGGGATCAGGTTGAACTTGCAAGGCACGTCCCGTACCAGTTGCAGCAGCTGTTGCGCGTGTTCGACGCCATCGTTGACGCTGTCCAGCATTACGTATTCAAACGTGATGAAATCGCGCGGCGCTTTTTCCAGGTAGCGCCGGCATGCCGCCATCAACTCTTTAAGCGGATACTTCTTGTTGATCGGGACTATTTCGTCCCGCAGCGTATCGTTGGGCGCATGCAAACTGACAGCCAGCGCCACCGGGCACTCTTCGCGCAAGCGGTCCATTGCCGGCACCAGGCCGGAGGTGGAGACCGTCACGCGGCGACGGCTCAAGCCGTACGCGCTGTCGTCCAGCATGATATTGAGCGCGGTGACGACGTTGTCGAAATTGGCCAGCGGTTCGCCCATGCCCATCATGACGACGTTGGAGAGTATGCGTTCTCCCTTGGGATCGCGCCCCAGCACCTTGTTGGCGATCCACAGCTGGCCGATGATCTCGGCCACGGTCAGGTTGCGGTTGAAGCCCTGGCGGCCGGTGGAACAGAACGTGCACTCCAGCGCGCAGCCCACCTGCGAGGATACGCACAGCGTGCCGCGGTCGGCTTCGGGGATGAATACGGTTTCGACGCCGTTGTTGGCGCCGACGTCGATCAGCCACTTGCGCGTGCCGTCGTCGGAAATTTGCTCCAGCTTGATCTGCGGAGGAGCGATTACCGCCGCCTGTGCGAGCTTTTCGCGCAGGGTTTTGGCGATATCGGTCATCTGCGCGAAATCGTTCTCGCCGAAATGATGCATCCAGCGCAGCAATTGCTTGGCGCGGAAAGGCTTCTCGCCAAGTTCGGCGAAGAAGCCGGCGAGTTTAGGCTGATCGAAATCGAGCAGATTGACGGTCATTAACGGCTGTACACCTGTGAAGCGGGGAAGAAATAAGCGATTTCAATCGCGGCATTTTCCGCGGAATCGGAACCGTGCACGGCATTGGCGTCGATGCTCTCGGCGAAATCGGCACGGATGGTGCCGGCATCCGCCTTCTTCGGATCGGTAGCGCCCATCAGGTCGCGGTTCTTCAGCACGGCGTTTTCGCCTTCCAGCGCCTGGATCATCACCGGGCCGGAAATCATGAACGCCACCAGATCCTTGAAGAACGGGCGCTCGCGGTGCACGGCGTAGAACCCTTCGGCCTCGGCCTGGGACAGATGCGCCATCTTCGCGGCGACGACCTTGAGGCCATTGCTTTCGAAACGGGAATAAATCTTGCCGATCACGTTCTTGGCAACTGCGTCGGGTTTGATGATGGAAAGGGTACGTTCAACAGCCATGATGACTCCAAAATTGAGGGTTTGAAAAACCTAATAAAATAGCACGTTGGCAGCCTAAAATAAACCTCCGCCGCCGACTCAGGATATATTGCGCTGACGTCTGGCCTCATACAGGCAGATGCCGCTGGCCACCGACACATTGAGGCTTTCCACCGCGCCGAACATCGGAATGCGCACCAGCGCATCGCAGGTCTCCGCCGTCAGCCGGCGCAAGCCCGTGCCCTCCGCGCCCAGCACCAGTGCAATGGGGCCGGTCAGCTTGGCGTCGAACAGATCCGTTTCCGCTTCCGCTACCGCGCCCACCACCCACACCCCAGCGTCCTTGAGCTCGCGCAAAGTTCGCGCCAGATTGGTGACGGCAATGAAAGGCACGCTTTCCGCCGCGCCGCAGGCCACTTTGCGCACGGTCGCATTCAATCCAGCCGCGCGGTCTTTCGGCGCGATCACCGCATGCACCCCCATCGCGTCGGCCACGCGCAAACAGGCGCCCAGATTGTGCGGGTCCTCTACGCCGTCCAGCACCAGCAGAAACGGCGGCTCGTCCAGCGATTCCAGCACGTCGTGAATGTCGAGATAAGGAATCGGCGTGTCCACCACGCGCGCCAGCACACCCTGGTGGCGGCCGTTGGCGGCCATGCCGTCGAGGCGGGCGCGTTCCAGCTGCATCACGCGCAAATCCTTCTCCTTGGCCAGCGTCAGCAGGTCTTTCATGCGCGCATCCACGCGCTCCTTGTCCACGCAGATTTCCTGCACGCCCTGGGGATTCTGCCGGATGCGGCTCAATACCGCGTGAAAACCGAAAATAATACGGGTGTCGCTCATTTCTTCTTTTTGCCCTTCTTGTTGTTATCGTTGCCCTTGTCTTCTGCCGGTTTTTGCTCTGGCGGATTTTCATCCAGCACGAAATCGATCTTGCTGGTTTCCATATCCACCCGCGCCACTTTGATGCGCAGCCTGTCGCCCAGCCGATAGTTCCTGCCGGTACGCTCGCCTGCCATCAGGTGGCGCACCTTGTCGAAGTGGAAATAGTCGTTGCCCAGTTCGGTGACGTGCAGCAAGCCTTCCACATACACGCCGTCCAGCGCGACGAACAGTCCAAAACTTGTCACGCCGCTGACGGTGCCGTCAAAGCTGTCGCCGACCTTGTCCTGCATGTAGTAGCACTTAAGCCAGGTTTGCACGTCGCGCGTGGCATCGTCGGCGCGGCGCTCGGTCATCGAGCAATGCATGCCCAGCGCCGACCAATCGCCCGGCTTGTATTTGCGGCTCTCCAGCACGGCGTTGATGGCGCGGTGCACCAAGAGATCCGGATAGCGGCGTATGGGCGAGGTGAAATGCGTGTATGACTCGTACGCCAGGCCGAAATGGCCGACATTGTCCGGGCTATAGACCGCCTGCTGCATGGAGCGCAGCAACACGGTCTGCAGCAGCTGCTCGTCGGGACGGCCCTTGATGCGGTCGAGCAGCTTGCAGTAGTCCTTGGCATGCGGCGTATCGCCGCCGCTCAAGCCGAACCCGAATTCGCCCATGAACTCGCGCAGCTTCTCCAGTTTTTCCAGCGTCGGTCCTTCATGGATGCGGTACAGCACCGGATGTTCGTGCTGCTTGAGGAAATCCGAAGCGCATACATTGGCCGCCAGCATGCACTCTTCAATCAAACGATGCGCTTCGTTGCGCACCACCGGCTCGATGCGCTCGATCTTGCCCTGATCGTTGAACACCATCAGCGTTTCCATGGTCTCGAACTCGATCGCCCCGCGTTTCTCACGCGCTTTCACCAGCACTTGATAGAGCTGATACAGGTTGTTGACATGCGGCATGATGTGCGCGTATTCCTGCGCCGCCGCTCCCGCCGGATTGACGATCATGTCGTACACCTTGGTGTAGGTCATGCGCGCCTTGGAGCGCATGACCGACGGGTAAAATTTGTACTGCTTGACGGCACCCTTGGCGTCGACCTGCATGTCGCACACCATGCACAGGCGCTCGACATCCGGATTGAGCGAACACAAACCGTTGGACAGTGCCTCCGGCAGCATCGGGATCACGCGGCGCGGGAAATACACGGAATTGCCGCGGTCATAGGCCTCCTTGTCCAGCGCATCGCCGGGCTTGACGTAAAAGCTGACGTCGGCGATCGCCACCACCAGGCGCCAGCCCTTGGGAGATTTTTTATCCTCGCCTGATGAGGCTAACGGCTCGCAAAATACCGCGTCGTCGAAATCGCGCGCGGTTTCGCCGTCTATCGTAATCAGCGGCAACTCGCGCAGGTCGATACGTCCTTTCCAGTCCTGTGCAACCACCTGCGGCTTGAATTTTTCCGCCAGCTTGACCGCCGCCGGGGGAAACTCGTGCGGCAGGTTGTGCTTGCGCAGCGCAATCTCGATCTCCATGCCGGGATCGGCGTAATTGCCCAATATTTCGACCACGCGGCCGATAGGCTGGGCATAGGCCGACGGCTGCTCGATCAGTTCAACCATGACCACCTGCCCGGCCTGCGCCTGCATGTCCTGGCCGGGCGGAATCAGCACATCCTGGTTGATGCGATGATCCTCCGCCGCCACCAGCACTACCCCGCGCTCGCGGATCAGCCGCCCGACCAGGCGCTTGTTGGCGCGCTCCAGCACTTCGATGATCTTGCCTTCGCGGCGACCGCGGCGGTCGAGGCCGCCCGGCCTCACCATTACCCGGTCGCCGTGCAGTATCTGCGACATCTCCTTGGGCGACAGGAACAGATCCTCGCCGCCGGCATCGGGGATCAGGAAGCCGAAACCATCGGGGTGGCCTTGCACCCGGCCGGGAATGAGGTCCAGCTTCTCCGCCAGACAGAACGCACCCTTGCGGTTGCGGATGATTTGCCCGTCGCGCTCCATCGCTTTCAGCCGGCGGCTGAAAATCTCGCGCTCGTGCTCGCCTATTTCCAGCAATTGATAGAGCCGCTCGGCATTGACCGGCGCGCCCTCCGACTCCATTACCTGCAGGACGTATTCCCGGCTGGGCAAGGGGTGCTCATATTTTTCGGCTTCACGGCCGGCGTGGGGATCTTTGCTGTGCTGCTTTTTTTTCGTTGACAAAATTCGTCTTTCCTATATAAAATTCGCGTTCTTTTTGGCCCAGATGGCGGAATTGGTAGACGCGCATGGTTCAGGTCCATGTGCCTTCGGGTGTGGAGGTTCGAGTCCTCTTCTGGGCACCATCGATATAAAACGCACCGTTATCAGTATTGGTCGGTGCGTTTTATATTGCCTGTCCGCATCATTGCTTCGACTCCAAACGCCTCCCGGCATTTTACTCTACCTTGGAATGCCGCCCCTGTTTATTGATCACAGAAATTCCTCTAAATCGTCTTGGGATCGGAATTTTGGCATCAGTCTCTTTAATCCAAGGACAAGTTAAACTAAGGACAAGAAAAATTCTCCCTAGTGCCGTGGAAGGATCGAAAAATGAGTATGGAACTGCATGACATCATCGGTTATCCCGCAGCTTTTTTAACGACTGCGGCCTTTATCCCGCAAGCCTGGCAATCCTGGCGCACCCGCGATTTGTCCGGTATCTCCCTGCCCATGTATGCCATGTTTACCATGGGCGTCGCGTTATGGATGGTTTATGGCATGCTGATCGGCAGCCTCCCGGTGTTCGCCGCCAATGTCATTACCCTGCTGCTGTCTACCACCGTCCTGCTGTTGAAAATTTCGCAGCAATACCGCCAGCCCTGAATAGGCTATCGGCAAAGCGCGCGCTCGCGCGAAATCTGGCGCCCCGGCTTGAAATTGGTTAATCTGGAGGCCGCCAGATAAACCATCAGGAGCATAATGCCATGCGTATCGCCAACAATACCGCAGAACTGATCGGCAATACGCCATTGGTCAAACTCAACCGCATCGCCGCAGGCATAGACGCCACCATTGCCTGCAAGCTGGAATATTTCAACCCGGCGCACAGCGTCAAGGACCGCATCGCGGTGTCGATGGTCGATGCATTGCAAGCCGAAGGCCGCATCAAGCCCGACACCGTCATTCTGGAACCGACCAGCGGCAATACCGGCATCGGCCTGGCCATGGTGTGCGCGGCGCGCGGCATCAAGTGCGCCTTCGTGATGCCGGAAACCATGAGCCGCGAGCGTCGGCTGATCCTCAAGGCTTACGGCGCCGACCTGATTCTGACGCCGGGAGCGGAAGGCATGCCGGGAGCGATAAAGAAGGCCGAAGAAATGGCCGCGGCGGATGCGCGATATGTCATTGCCCAGCAATTCGAAAACCCGGCGAATCCGGCAATCCATCGCACCACTACCGCGGAAGAAATCTGGCGCGACACCGATGGCCAAGTGGATATTTTCGTGTCCGGCATCGGCACTGGCGGCACCATCACCGGCGTGGGCGAAGTGCTCAAGGCGCGCAAGCCGGGCATTCAGATTGTCGGGGTAGAACCCGACGCCAGTCCGGTGCTCTCCGGTGGGCAGCGCGGCCCGCACCCGATCCAGGGCATAGGCGCGGGTTTCATTCCGGCGATTCTGAACACGAAAATTTATGATGAAATGGTGCGCGTGAAAAACGAGGATGCCCTCGACATCGCACGCCGCATGGCCACGGAAGAGGGCCTGCTGGTAGGCATCTCCTCCGGCGCTGCCACCTGGGCCGCGATGCAGGTCGCTGCCCGACCGGAAAACAAGGGCAAACTGGTGGTCGTGATCATCCCCTCGTTCGGTGAACGCTACCTGTCCACGGTTTTATACAGCCACCTGGAAGTCTGACAACGCCCCATGCGTCGCGTGCTACTCCTTGTCTTTATGCTGGCCGTCGCGGCCGGCGCCTTCTGGTGGCTGGGCCGTCCCAAGCCCATTCCGGTGTTGCTGGCCGAAGTCGGGCGCGGCAAGGTGGAAGCCAGCGTGGCCAATACCCGCGCCGGCTCGGTGGAAGCCTGCCAGCGCACGCGGCTCTCCCCCATCAGCGGCGGACGCATCGCCTATCTGGGCATCAAGAAGGGCGACCGGGTGAAAAAAGGCCAGGTGCTGCTCAGGCTATGGAACGACGACCAGCAGGCGCAGAGCGGCCTGGCGCAGACGCAAGTGGAAAGCGCCCGCAAACGGGTGGGCGAGATCTGCGCGCTGGCCGACAACGCTGAGCGCGAGGCCGCCCGCATGGCCAAGCTGCGCGCACGCGGATTTGTCTCCGAGGGCGGCGAAGAAAAGGCGCGCTTTGAAGCGACGTCGCGTCGCGCCGCCTGTGACACGGTGCGCGCCGACGTGACTCAAGCCCAGGCCCGGGTGAAAGTGACCAAGGTGGAACAGGGCCGCACCGTACTGGTTGCGCCATTCGACGGCACGGTGGCCGACATCGTCGGCGAACTGGGCGAATACACCACGCCGTCTCCTCCGGGTGTCGCAACGCCGCCGGCCATCGACTTGATCGACGATTCCTGCCTTTACATCAAGGCGCCGATGGACGAGGTCGACGCCCCCAAGATCCGCGTCGGCCAGGCCGCCAGAGTGACGCTGGACGCGCTGCCGGGCAAGGTGCTGCCGGCGCATGTGAAGCGGGTCGCGCCTTATGTGGTGGCGGTGGAAAAACAGGCGCGCACCGTGGACGTGGAGGCCAATCTCGACCAGCCGCCCGCACCGGGCGAACTGCTGGTGGGCTACAGTGCAGACCTGGAAGTCATCCTCGACACCCGCGAAAACACGTTGCGCGTCCCCACCTCCACGCTGCTGGAAGGCTCCAAGGTGCTGCTCTACCGGCCGGATACCGGCCGGCTGGAAGAACGCGCGATCAAGCGCGGCATCACCAACTGGGAATACACCGAGGTGCTGGAAGGACTAAAGGCAGGCGACCGCATCGTCATCTCGCTGGAACGCGAGGGTGTGAAGGCGGGCGCGCCGGTCACGGCGGAAGCAGTTGCGGCAGGAAAGTAGCCGCATGACTGATGCCGCCGCGAATCTCATCGAACTGACCGGCATCGAGCGCGTTTTCCATCTCGGCGACAGCGAAGTCCGCGCCCTGCGCCGCATAACCCTCAGCATCGCCCACGGCGAATACGTCGCCATCATGGGGCCGTCCGGCTCCGGCAAATCCACCCTGCTCAACCTTCTCGGCCTGCTCGACCGCCCCGATGCCGGCACCTACCGGCTGGAACAGCGCGACGTCACCACCCTGAGCCCGGAAGAGCAGGCGCGGGTACGCAGCGAACGCATCGGCTTCGTATTCCAGAGTTTCCACCTGGTGCCGCGCCTCACCGCCGCCGAGAATATCGCGCTGCCCATGATGCTGGCCGGCATCGCGCCGGCGGAACGCAGTCGCCGCGTGGCCAAGGCCTTGCGCGATTATGGTTTGGATGATCGCGCCCATCATCGTCCCGACCAGCTTTCCGGCGGGCAGCGTCAGCGCGTCGCCATTGCCCGCGCTACGGTGATGCGCCCCGCCGTGCTGCTGGCGGACGAACCCACCGGCAACCTGGACCGCGCCACCGGCGAAGAGGTGATGCGGCTCTTGGAAGAACTCAACCGCCAGGGCGTCACCCTGCTGGTCGTCACCCATGACCAGACCCTCGGCGCCCGGGCTCGGCGGCAACTGGCGATGGAAGATGGGGCGATCACAAACGATAGCGGATCCGCTCTAACGCTAGCCGGTAATTCTTCAAGGCCCGCCTGATGCGGCTCCCCATTTAATGCGGCCCTTAGACACCCTGCATTACGCCCGCGATGCCGCCACCGGCACGCCGCTGCGCACCGGCCTCTTGGTGCTGGCGATGTCCATCGGCGTCGCGGCGGTAGTCATGCTCACCGCGCTGGGCGACGGCGCGCGGCGCTACGTGGTAGGTGAATTTTCCGCCATCGGCAGCAACCTGCTGATCGTATTGCCCGGAAGATCGGAGACGCGCGGCTTCAATCCCGCCAATCTGGTCACCAGCACCCCGCGGGATCTCACCGTGGAGGATGCCGTCGCACTCGCCCACATTCCGGGCGTGCAGCGCGTGGCGCCGGTGGCAGTGGGCAGCTCGGAAATCAGTGTGGGCGGCAAGCTGCGCGAAATCATGCTGGTGGGCACCAATGCCGACTTTCTCGAGGTGCGTCACCTCAAGCTTGCCCAGGGCCGTTTTCTGCCCGCCGATGAGATGGGGCGCGGCTCCAATGTGGCGGTGATCGGTGCCGTCATACGCGATGAACTGTTCGGTTCGGAATCCACGCTGGGCAAGCTGGTACGCGTGGGTGACCACCGCTTCCGCATCATCGGCGTGCTCACCGCCGGCGGCCGGGGCCTGGGCATGACTACCAACGAGCTCATCATCGTCCCGGTGGCGACGGCGCAGGCCATGTTCAACAGCAACACCCTGTTCCGCGTTCTGATCGAGGGCCGCAGCCGGGAAGAACTGGCCGGCCTCAAGGCGCGCGTGCTGAAAACTCTGATCGCCCGCCATGATGGCGAGGAAGATTTCACCCTCATCACCCAGGACGCGGTGCTTAAAACCTTCGACAAGATTTTGCGCGTGCTGACCCTCGGTGTTGCCGGCATCGCCGCCATCAGCCTCGCCGTGGCGGGCATCCTGGTGATGAACGTGATGCTGGTTTCGGTGACGCAGCGCACCGGTGAAATCGGCCTGCTCAAGGCGCTGGGCGCCACTGCCCACACCATCCGCACCGTCTTTCTCGCCGAGGCCGTCATGCTGTCTCTGGTCGGCGCCGTCATCGGCGTCGTATTGGGCGAATTCGCCGCCGCCGTGCTGCGCCACATCTACCCCACTTTTCCCGCCTATCCACCATCCTGGGCAGTGCTGGCCGGCGTCTTCACCGCGCTGGCCACCGGCCTGATATTCGGCGTCATGCCGGCAAGACGGGCGGCACAGCTCGATCCGGTGCAGGCGTTGTCGAGAAGGTAGCCATGCTGCTTGCCGACGCTTCCCGCTACGCCCTGCAAGCCATCACCGCGCACCGCCTGCGCAGCCTCCTGACCCTGCTCGGCATCGCGGTGGGCATCGCGGCGGTGATTCTGCTCACGTCCATCGGCGAGGGGGTGCACCGTTTCGTACTGGCGGAGTTTTCCCAGTTCGGCACCAACGTCATCGGCATTTCGCCGGGCAAGACCAAGACCGGCGGGTCGCACCCTTCCGGCATCCCGACCACGGTACGGCCGCTGACGCTGGAAGACACTGCGGCGCTGAAGCGCCTGCCATACGTCACCGGCGCCACGCCCACGGTGTGGGGCAATTCGGAAGTGCAGGCCAACGGGCGGCTGCGGCGCACCACGGTGTACGGCGTGGATGCGGATTTTCTGCCGGTGTTCAGCTCCAGCGTGCGCATCGGGCGCTTCCTGCCGACAGAAAATGCTGCCAACGCGCGAGCGCTGATCGTGCTGGGCAGCAAGCTGCGCGACGAGCTGTTCGGCACCGCCAATCCGCTGGGGGCGCGGCTGCGCATCGGCGGCATGCATTTCCGCGTGATCGGCGTGATGGCGCCCAAGGGGCAGTTTCTCGGCATCGACCTCGACGATACCGCTTTCATCCCCGCCGCGCGTTCGCTGGAACTGTACAACCGTGACGGGCTGATGGAAATCCACGTTACTTACCAGGAAGGCATTCCCGCCGCGCGGGTGGCCGACGCCGTCAAGACCGTGCTGAAAACGCGCCACGGGCGGGAGGATTTCACCGTCGTCACGCAGGAGGACATGCTGAAGACGCTGTCCAACATCCTCGACATCCTGACCATGGCGGTGGGCGCACTGGGCGGCATTTCGCTGGTGGTGGGCGGGGTGGGCATCGTCACCATCATGACGATTTCGGTCGCCGAGCGCACCAACGAGATCGGCCTCCTGGTGGCGCTGGGCGCGCCGCGCCGCGCCATCCTCAACCTGTTCCTCGGCGAATCGGTGGTGCTGGCCGCCATCGGCGGCGCGCTGGGCTTGGCTCTGGGCGTTGGCATCGCCCAGTTGCTGCATCTGGCCCTGTCCGACATGCCGGTGCATACGCCGTGGAGTTTCGCTCTGGGGGCGCTGGTCATGGCGGCGATCATCGGCTTGCTGGCCGGGGTGCTGCCAGCCCGCCGCGCGGCACGGCTGGACGCCATCGAGGCACTGCGGGCAGAATAATCCGGGGCAACGGCAATGTCGCCGACACGCGACCCGCCGCCGTTCCAAAAGAAAAATCGGGATGCTATGCTGAAAAGCATCATTCCGCTGGAGTAGCATAGCTGCATGTCTAAACTACGCAAATTACGCTCGAAGAAAGTCGGCCTGCCGGCCGGGACGCTGATGCATTTCGGCGAGGTCAAGACCAAGCATCCCGAACTGGTGCTGTTCCGTTACAACGCCGGCGAATTGTCGGAACAAACCGCCACATCGCCGACCGCCCTGAATTTGCAGGTTTCACCACAAGAAACCTTATGGGTCAATGTGTACGGTTTGCACGATCCCACGCTGTTGGCCGAGCTTGGCAATATTTTCAATCTGCACCCATTGGTGCTGGAAGACATTCTCAACACCGACCAGCGCCCAAAACTCGACAGCTACGACGAAAACCTGTACCTGGTTACGCGCTTTTTCAATTATGACCAGCATTCGATGCTGATCGGCTCCGAGCAGATCAGCATCGTGCTCGGACGCAATTTCGTGCTGACCTTTCAAGAACGCCCCACAGGTTCCTTTGTCCCCATCCGCGAGCGCCTGCGGGCCAACAAAGGCCATATCCGCAGCGCCGGCGCAGGTTATCTGGCCTACGCATTGCTGGACGTGATCGTGGACCGCTACTTCATTGCGCTGGAACAGATCGGCGACGACTGTGAAACACTGGAGGAAGAGTTGCTGCGCAAGCCCACTTCATCGGTGCTGCAGGGCATCCACAAGCTCAAGCGCGAAAGCATGGATTTGCGCCGCGCAGTCTGGCCGCTGCGGGAGGTGGTGAACAGCCTGGTGCGTAACGAATCGGGGTTTTTCGACCACGACACCGTGCTCTATCTGCGTGATGTTTACGATCATACCGTGCACTTCATCGAATCCCTGGAATCGCTGCGGGACATGCTGGCCGGCATGCTGGACATCTATCTTTCCAGTATCAGCAATCGCGTCAATATGGAAGTGCGGGCGCTGACGGTAGTGGCGATGCTATTCATGCCGGCGACGCTGATCGCCGGCATTTTCGGCATGAATTTCAAGAACATGCCCTTGCTGCAGCAACCTGATGGGTTCTGGCTGGCGATAGGCATGATGACCGCGATCGCCATCATCATGGGGCTTCTTTTCTGGCGCCGCCAGTGGCTCAGCCGGCGCTGACCTTTTTCGCGAAGCGTTGCCGCACCTTGAGCACCTTGGGCAGCACTACCAGCTGACAATAAGGCTGGCGCGTGTTGTTGGCGAAATAGTCCTGGTGATAGTTTTCCGCGGGATAAAACCGGCTCGCCGGCGTGACCTCGGTCACTACCGGATCGGGCCATTCCCCGCGGGCATTGAGACCGGCTATAAACTGTTCCGCCGTCATGCGCTGCGCATCGGAATGGTAGAACACTCCGGAACGGTACTGGGTGCCGATGTCGTTACCCTGGCGGTTCAGTGTCGTGGGATTATGGCTGGCAAAAAACACCTCCAACAGATCGCCGAATGCAATCACATTGGGATCGAAGGTAACCTGTACTGCTTCGGCATGCCCGGTCATGCCGCCGCACACCTGCTTGTAGCTAGGATCTGTCAATTGTCCTCCGATAAAACCGGAAACTACTTTGCTTACGCCGTGCAGTTGGCGGAACACCGCTTCCAGACACCAGAAACAGCCGCCCGCCAGCGTCGCCACTTCCTGTTGGGTATCCATGTTATCTCTCCTCGAATCGCCATGGATTGCACATCGCCCCGTGGATTGGGGCTACAATTTCGTCACATGCCGACGAAAGGCTCTCCATGAACCGTACCTATTTTATGCCTGCCTTGATCGCTTGCACACTGCTTATTCCCTTGTCTCCGGCCGTTTATGCCGACCCGCCATCCTGGGCTCCGGCGCATGGCTGGCGCAAGAAGCACGACCCTTACTATACGGGGTATTCCGGCAAGAGATGGTATGACGACTACGGCATCATCGAAGGTACCTGCAACCGCGACAAAATCGGTGCCGTGCTGGGCGGCGTGACTGGCGGAGCCATCGGCTCGACGGTAGGCAAGGGCGACGGCAAGACCGTGGCCATTATCGTCGGCACAGTCCTGGGAGCGGTCGTTGGCAACCAGATCGGCAAAGCTGGGTAAAGCCGACCGCGCCTGTATCGGCCACGCGCTGGAATTGGCTGCGGATAAACGCACCGTCGTTTGGAGCGACCCCGATGCCGGGCTCAGCTATCGCCTGACGCCGGTGCGCGGCATGGTGGTCGATAGACAGAAATGCCGCGAATTCGACCTGACCATACACGGCAACGACATGGACGAGAAACGCCGGGAAAAAGCCTGTCAGGCCAGCGAAGGAACCTGGCAGCCAATGTGACGCGGCGAAGCTGTTGCCGCGCAGTGCTATAATCCGCGGCTTTCGCCGAGTCATTTTTCATGCGCCTCGTTATCCAAGGGCAGCAGGTGCTGCCCACGCAACTTACCCGTATTGCGGCTCTCGCCGCAGGCAAATTCGCCCAGATAGGCGAACATGCCTACTGCACGCCGGTTGCAGAGAAAAACCCCACCATCGCGCTTTATTGCAAGGAGCAGTATCTTGACTACGCTTTCGTAGCGGATGAATTGAATCTCGACCGCATCCGGCTGGTCGTCATGGATATGGACTCGACGCTGATCTCTATCGAATGCATAGACGAAATTGCCGATATGTACGGGCTCAAGCCGCAGGTGGCGGAAATTACCGAAAGCGCGATGCGCGGTGAAATCGAATTCGCCGAGAGCCTGCGCCGTCGCGTCGCCTTGTTGCAAGGCCTGAACCAAGGCGCGCTGCAGCGGGTTTACGACGAACGGCTGCGACTCAACCCCGGTGCGGAATTCATGCTGGGCGAGCTGAAAAAACATAACATCCGCACACTGCTGGTTTCCGGTGGTTTCACTTTCTTCACCGACCGGCTCAAGCAGAGGCTGGGGCTGGACTACACGCAGGCAAATACGCTGGAAATCATCGATGACCAGCTTACCGGCAAGGTGCGCGGCACTATTCTGGACGCGCAAGGCAAGGCCGACAGCCTGAGCCGGGTACGCCAAGAGTTCGGGTTATCCAGGGAGCAGGTCGTCGCCATCGGCGATGGCGCCAACGATCTCAAGATGATGGCGGCGGCCGGTGCCGGCATCGCCTATCATGCCAAGCCGGTGGTGCAAACGCAGGCCGCTTACGCCTTGAATCATGTAGGGCTGGAAGGCGTAATCAACCTGTTGCGCCAACCATAATCCCACCCGTTCCAAAGAAAACAGGGCGCCTCAGCGCCCTGTTCC